>DAIQQD010000091.1:0-7998 GCA_036787015.1 Chloroflexota bacterium | reverse complement strand
GGCCAGCACGGCCAGTGATGGGATTATAGTTCATGGGAAGGAGAACCTCAATCCCTGGGTGGGGCAGGAGAAAAGAGGTGCAGGCTACTTCCTGCCGGGAGTTTGAGGGTGTCCCTCAATTGTCCTTTTTTTCATTCCCCCATGAGTGGGTGACCAAAGGGGGTTGCTTGCCGTGGCGTCCATCCCAATGAGCAAGCAGGTCAGGTCTGAGACCTGACACTCACTCCGGCGGCGGGTTTCGTTCCTCTCTAACCGCCCTACATTGGTGCGCTCTACGCATGGAGCGTGCAGAGTGGCTGGATTCCCGCCTTCGCGGGAATGACAGCATACGGTGCAGCAGAATGCTGCCGGGAGTCTGAGGGTGTCCCTCAGATCCTCGTTCTTTCTTCTCCCCCATGACTGGGGGATCTCAGGGGGTTGAAAGAACCCTCTGGACTGAATCCTCCTCATGAACTAGAATCTAGCCAGAACCGGAGGAAGGCACTTTGGTCACCAACTTCTCTCTGGCAAGACATCAGCTAGTCGACCACCTGCGCCGCGAGATCAGAGACAAGCGCGTGTTGGCGGCAATGTCACGGGTGCCCAGAGAAATGTTCGTCCCCAGCGGCTATTGGCACGCGGCGTACGAGGACCGTCCCCTCCCCATCGGCCAGGGCCAAACCATATCACAGCCCCTCATCGTGGCCATGATGACCGAGGCGCTTGAGCTTGAGGGCCAAGAGAACGTCTTGGAGGTGGGCACCGGCAGTGGCTATCAGTCTGCCATCCTGGCCGAACTGGCCCGATGGGTGGTGACCGTGGAAAGGCACAGCGAGTTGGCCGAGAAGGCCACCGAGACTCTGAAGAAGCTGGGCTATGCTAACATCGAGGTTCACCTGGCCGAAGCCAAGCTGGGCTGGCCGCCAAAGGCCCCCTATGATGCCATAGTGGTCAGCGCCGGCGCGCCCAAGGTGCCCAAGGACCTGCTGGATCAATTGGCGGTGGGCGGCCGTCTCATCATTCCGGTTGGCCCGCGCTACGAACAGAATCTCTTGAAGGTCATCAAGAAGGAGCACGACGCCATTATCGAGGACCTTGGGCCCTGCCGCTGGGTGCCGCTCATCGGCGATGCCGCCTGGAGCGAGGAGAACGTCTAGCAGGGATGGACACGTGCAACCTTCGCTTCGGTCGCGACACCAGCCGTTTTTCTGTACGAGCTGAGATTGGGGGCGAGAGAACTCTAGCAGAGGAGTAGGCTGGAGTGTCACCGATTCACACATCTTCTGAGATTGTTGACAGATTGCCTCCATTAGGTTACAAGGAAGTGACTTTTCTGCCGCATATAGTGGGGATCAGCACGAGAGGTATCGCTCCAGGTGCCGCCCCAACAGTGCGTTTGAGATTAGGAGGGTAGCCCCAATTTCTGAAGCAGACAACCCCAACCCACAGGACGGAGTCGGAATGACTCCAGTGAAAAGAGCCCGCAGACGCAGGTCTCCAGCCAGAACCGTGTCCCACAAAGTGCTGGCCCTGGAGGTCAAGGTTGTAGACTCGTATGTACCCGCGAGACTGCTGCTATTCTACCTGAACCTCTTGGACAAGCGCGTTCCACCCAAGGTCAAATCAGCCGTTGTTGATGGCGTAGGCAAGTACGTGCCTGACAAGATTCGCGCCGCTGCTCTGACAGCGGCCGATGACTACGTACCTGACGACGTGGCCAACTCGTGGAAGATTTGCGCTGTCATTGCCGCAATTGGCAAGTATATCCCGGAGAGAGTAGTCCCCGCGCAGTCCGCCGAAACATGGGAGAATCTCCGGGTGAAATACCATATCCCCACGCTCGTTGAGAGGACGCCGCCGCCTAAGTCGGCAAGGAAGAAGACGACACGGCCATCCAAGACCTAGGCCATGCCTATGGGTGCCGCTCATCGGGGATGCGGCCTGGACCGAGGAGAACGTCTAGCAGCAGTACGCGCGGGGACTCCCGCTACCACCCTAACTCCCCACTGCGATTATTCTAACCAGCGTCTTTGTAGTACACTATTCTGCAACACTCTGTGATCCTGCCTCACCTCAAGTCATGAAGCCGCGAACACAGACCAACCGTTCGCACAAAATGGACGTCTCAGCCAGCAAAGTCATCGAGGTCACCAACCTCGTCAAGTCCTACGGCACCATCAAGGCCGTGGACCAGATCAGCTTTGGAGTATCCCAGGGTGAGGTCTTCGGCATGCTCGGCCCGAACGGCGCCGGCAAAACCACTACTGTCGAGATTGTCGAAGGGCTGCGCCCCGCCGACGCCGGGTCAGCCACCGTGCTGGGCATTGATGTGGCTAAAGACTCCCGGGCGGTCAAGGAGCGAATCGGCATTCAGCCACAGAGCCCGGCCCTCTTCCCCGGTCTCACCGTCAGGGAGATGATCCGTTTCTTCCGCCAGCTCTACAAGAAGTCGCTCCCCACATCGCAGATAATCGAGTTGGCCTCGCTACAGGAAAGCCGGAACGTCCTCTTCCGCAACCTGTCAGGAGGCCAGCAGCAGCGTCTCTCGGTCTCTCTGGCCTTCGTTAACGATCCAGAGATCATCTTCCTGGACGAGCCCACCACGGGGTTGGATCCGCAAGCGCGCCGCGCCATGTGGGACGTCATCGAGACTTTCCGCCGCGCCGGGAAGACAGTGGTGCTGACTACGCACTACATGGAGGAAGCGCAGCGGCTTTGCGACCGGATCGCCATCATGGACTACGGGAAGATAATCGCCATGGACAGCCCCCAGCGGCTGATCGAGTCCAACATCAAAGACAGCGCCATCCAGTTCAAGATGAAGGACTACCCCGGCGACCAGGTGCTGACCAGCCTGCCGGACGTCTCCAAGGTCATTCGGGAAGAGGATGACGTCATCATCTACACCAATAACATTCCCTCGGCGATCTCCGGGCTGCTGGCCATGGTCTCCCAGAGATCCGCCGAGCTCTCGGAGCTGTCTGTCCGCCAGGCCACGCTGGAGGACGTCTTCTTGAAACTGACCGGGAAGAGGATACGAGATTGAAAGCCTTCACCGCTGTTTTCGTGGGCCGATACAAGCAGTTCATCCGGGACCGTGCCGCCCTGTTTTTCAGCTTCATCTTCCCTATTATCTTCATCCTGCTCTTCGGCTGGGCCTTTCAGAACATGGGCACCGAGACCTTCAAGGTCGGGTTGGCCGACCAGGGTTCACCCAGGATCACCACGTACATCGCCGTCGGACTGGAGAGCGTGGAACTCGAAGGCGATGTAAAAATGTTCGAGACTGAGAGAGGCAACCTGGACGATCTCCTGGCCTCACTGGAAGATGGCGACTTGGATGCCGTGATAGTTGTTCCCGCCGGCATAGACGCCCTGGAGCCAGGCCAGAGCGACAACGTGCAGGTCTACTACGACGCCAGCCGGACGGTCAATCAGCAGATACTCGTCCCCGCTCTCTCCCAGGTGATCAGTGCCATCGCCCAGTTTGAAGGCAAGTATACGCCGCCGATTGGCATGAACCAGCAGAGCGTCCAGTCGCACGAATTGCGCTACATCGACTTCCTTCTGCCCGGCATACTGGGCATGACGCTGATGTTCATCGGCGTGCAGGGAGGATTGCCAATCATCCAGCAGCGGCAGGCTCATATCATCAAGCGGCTGGGTTCCACGCCTCTTCGGCGGTCCACACTGGTCTTCGGGGATCTCCTCTTCGGCATGATAGTCATCCTGGCTTCCGCCGCGCTTATCATCCTGGTGGGCCGCCTTGTCTTTGACGTGCAGATGGTCGGCAACTGGTTCAGCCTGTGCGGGATTGTTCTCCTCGGATCGCTCGTCTTCGTCAGTCTGGGCTATCTGATCGCCGCCTTCGTGAAAACGCAGGAATCCGCCATTCCCGTCGTACTGATCGTCAACCTCCCCATGATGATCCTCTCCGGCACGTTCTTCAGCATTGCCAGCATGCCCGCCTTTGTCGAGCCGCTGATCAAGATTCTGCCCCTGACCTACGTCAACGACGCCTTGCGGCAGATCATGGTAGACGGGACTCCGCTGCACGCCATGACCACGGATATCGCCGTGCTGGCCGCCTGGGCCGTCGTCTGCCTCGGCATAACCATAAGGTTCTTCAAGTGGGACTAGGCTTCGCAGAAGGGCGAGGATCTCACGCTCCGAGCACGTTTGACTCGTGAGTCCGCTTCCCATATACTTTTCCCATCATCGGGAGGAGGCAGCATGGCAGTCGGCACTTATGTTGAGAGATACCGCACCTGGAGATACGAAGTCTTTCACTGGCGCGACGAGCTGAGCGTCACCAAGAAGGTCGCCCTGGCGCTGGGCATGGCCTGCCTCACGGGCCTGCTGGCCCAGGTCAGGATTCCCCTTGGCTTCACGCCCGTGCCCATTACCGGCCAGAACCTCGGAGTCCTGGCCAGCGGTGTCATGCTCGGCCCGTGGTTCGGCGCTCTAGGCATGATCCTCTACCTCGCCATCGGAGCCTGCGGCGTACCCTGGTTCCAGGGTGGTGAGGGCGGCATGCAGTACCTTATCCACTCCCCGACCTTGGGCTACCTGTTCGCCTTCGTGGTGGTGGCTTTCCTCATCGGCCGCCTGACCCAGAAGCATCTCTCTCTGCGTGGCTTCTGGGGACAGCTCTGGCTCATGTCCACCGGTATGATCATCATCCTGGCGCTCGGCGCCTCATATCTGGCGCTGACGCTCCACACCACGTTCAATGAGACCATGGTCCAGGGCGTCCTGCCTTTCCTCGTTGGCGACATGTTGAAAGCTGCCCTGATTGCCGGCGCCGCCACCGCTATTCTGCCCAAGGACTCGTATCAAGGTGACAAGCGATAATGGACATCACCTGGATGGGTCATTCCTGCTTCCGCATCAAAGGCAAAGAGGTCAGCATCGTCACCGACCCCTACGATGCCACCCTGAAGTACCCGTGGCCCAAGCCGTCTGCCAACATCGTGACCATCAGCCACCCTCACCCCGGCCACAACAATCCCGCCGGCGTCGAGGGCAGCCCCAAACTCGTCTACCGCCCCGGTGAGTTCGAGATCAAGAACGTCTTCATTATCGGATTCCCTACCTTCCACGACACGGCGCAAGGCGCCAATCGCGGGAGAAACACTGCTTACCTGATGGAAATGGAAGACTTGAGATTATGTCACCTTGGTGACCTGGGCCATACCCCATCTTCGAAGCAGATTGAGGAATTGAGCGGGCTCGATGTCCTCTTCGCGCCGGTGGGCGGCGTCTCCACCATCGACGCCAAGACGGCCGCTGAGATCGTCAGGCTGCTCAACCCCAAGATTGTGATTCCGATGCACTACCAGACTGGAGTCACCAATTGGCTGGAGCCTCTCGACAAGTTCACCGCGGGAATGGGATTGCGGGAGGTTGTCCCGCAGCCAAAACTGACCGTGACCAAGGCCAACGTTCCTCCGGAGACCAGGGTCGTCATCCTGGACTACCCCTCAAAGTAGCCGCCTCAGCCACGGCCACTCCCTCGACGGCGCTGCCAATCCAATGCAAAGCGGAGCCTCCTTCTGGCAAAAAGGCTCCGCTGTATTCTCCGAAGAACCGTTGGCTCTTATTGGTTACTTGATCTCGGCGACAGCACCCGCCGCCGTCAGTTTCGCCATAACGTTGTTGGCTTCTTCCTTGGTGACGCCTTCCTTGACCGGCTTCGGGGCCGCCTCTACCAGTTCCTTGGCCTCTTTCAGGCCCAGCGTCGTCACCTCTCGGACAGCCTTGATGACATTGATCTTGTTGGCGCCGATCTCCTTCAGGATCACGGTGAAGGCCGTCTGTTCTTCCGCCGCCGCCGCCGGACCCGCCGCCGGACCCGCCGCCGCCGGGGCCGCTACCGCCACCGCCGCTGCGCTGACGCCAAACTCCGTCTCCAGAGCCTTGACCAAGTCCGCCAGCTCCATAACCGTCATGCCCTTGATGGCAGCGATCATTTCCTCTTTCGTCATTAGTTCGAACCTCCTTCCAGTTGTTCCTTTCTAGCCTGCAAAACACGCGTCAACCCTGCCAGGTTGCCGTTGAGCACCGTTACCAGCATGTACAACGGCGACTTCATCTGCCCTACCACCCTGGCCACCAGGACCTCTCTGGGCGGCATAGAAGCCAAGGCCGTCACCTCGTCGGCAGAGAGCACCCTCGTCTGCAATATCCCGCCCCTGATACTCAGAGGCGGCTTCGTCGTTCGAATGTACTCCGTGAGCACCCTCGCCGGCGCGACCTCGTCGGTACTGCAGAACGCCACCGCTGAAGGCCCCACCAAGAGGTCCTTCAAGCCCCCCTTGCCCACGTTCTTCGCCGCGATCGCCGCCAGGTTGTTCTTGACCACACGATACTCTACGCCTGATTCCTTCAGCTTGCGGCGCAGCTTGTTCATCTCCGCCACCGTCATGCCGCGGTAGTCAGTGACCACAGCGACCTTGGCCTCCCCAATCACCTTCTCCGCTTGCTGGACTGCCTCTTGTTTCTTTTCCTTCTTCATCCTTCTTCCCCTGCTGTCAGGCACCTTCACGGAGCCCGACGCACCTCTCATTCAACAACTAAGCCCCGAAGCATTTTGCCCCGGGGCTTTCATGAACCAACGTTGATCTGGTCATTTCGCCTCGGCAGGCAGACTCACTGCATTAAGCCCTCAGGGCACCTGCTGTCTTCAGCAACCATAGATTGTATCACAAACCGGGCTGGCTGTCCTTCCTACCTGGATGGCGGCTCGCCGACAATCGTGATTCCGGCCACGAAGTTGCCGGGATGGCCACCCTGGTTGTGCGACAGCCCCATCTTCAGATCCTTGAGCTGCCGCGTCTTATCGTCCGCCTTGCCCTGGAACTGCTTGTAGAACTCGTAGACCTCCCGGCCACCGGAAGCGCCAGCCGGGTGCCCGAAGGCCTTCAGCCCGCCGCTGACGTTGACCGGCATCTCACCGGTCTGCTCCCAGGCACCAGACTCGATGTCATCCCGGGCATGCCCCTTCTCGCACAGGCCCATAGACTCACACGCTATCACTTCCGCGATGGAGAAGCAGTCGTGCACCTCCGCCATGCTCAGCTCCTTCCGCGGGTTGGTGATGCCGGCCATGGCATAGGCCTGTTTGGCCGCCGCCTCGGTCTCCTCCCAGACGGTGTAACCGTAGTTGACCCTCTCCTTACCCCAGCCAGGCCCGCAGGCGATGGCCGAAGCCTTCACCGTGATGTAGTCTCCCTTCGGGCGGTATCGCTTGGCATCCTCGGTGCGGCACATGATGGCCGCCGACGCGCCATCGCAGATGCCGCAGCAGTCGAACAGCCCCAGAGGCCAAGCGATGATTGGCGCGTTCATGACCTGCTCAACAGTGATCCTGTTCCGCAGCATGGCCTTAGGGTTCCGCGACCCGTTGTAGTGGGACTTGACCGACACCTTGGCCAGCATCCTCTTCCCATCTTCCGGGCTCAAACCGTATGTGGAGAAGTATTTGGTGGCCGCCAATGCATACCGGCCGACCGCTCCGCCGACTTCCGGAGCCGCTCCGTACACCGGGTGCCACTTCCCCGGCCAGGCCTGACCGATGCCGCCGAACCCGGCGTCTTTCATCTTTTCAAAACCCAGCGCCAGCACCAGGTCATAGGTCTTTGAAGCCAAACCGAGGGCCGCTCCCCTGATAGTCTCGGCCCCTGTGCCGCAGGCGTTCTCCACCCGAGTCACCGGGATGAACTGCAACTGCAAGGCACTGGAGAGAATAATCCCGGTCATGGCGTTGTCCTGCACGGTGTATCCGACCCAGGCCGCCTGAACATCCTTCGCCGTCACATTAGCATCAGCGAAAGCCTCATCGGCCGCCTCGACTATGAGGTCGATAATGTCCTTGTCCCAGAACTCACCAAACGGGGTGCACCCCATGCCAACTATGGCTACTTTGTCCTTCAAGCTCTCCATCGTAACCTCTCCTTAGCACCTGACTGGGCGAACCCGCCAGAAGTAGTTGTACAGCCCCGAACCCTCCAGAGGAAG
>DAIQQD010000090.1:0-8009 GCA_036787015.1 Chloroflexota bacterium | reverse complement strand
ATACGTCCGGATTGGCAGTGCCGTCGTTTGTGATTGATTTGCCTCAGGGTGGCGGTAAGGTTCCCGTGCAGCCTAACTACGTGGTGCTCCAGACGTCGGAGGAACTCCTGATAAGGAACTACCAAGGACGGCTGTTTCAGTACCGGAACCCCAAGGGCTCAAGGACAGGAGTTGGCAAAGCCAATGGGCAGAACGGCCGCCGTAGTGGCCATCCCAATCAACTGACTTTCCCCAACCTGGCCTCGTCGGCGAAGGTAGGATCTTAGGTCCTAGGGAATAGGACCTGCCGGGTGGCCAGGATAGGCCTTACACTTGCAGGGCGCTAACTCGAAGAGATAGCTCCCTGCAGTTTGGTGTGGCCTGATAGCAGGTCTGGTGTTGTCTGAAGATGGAGAGAATCCAATTGCTGCCGAGAGGCTCACAGAGGGATTGCCGAGGGTGAGAATAGGCCTGTCGTACGATCTCAAAGACAAGGTCCCAGAACCCCAAGGGAAGCCCGAGGATGCCCTTGAGGAGTACGATTCGCTGGAGACGGTTGACGCTATTGCCAGAGCCATCGAAGCCCAGCACCACTCTGTGGTCAAGCTGGGCGGTGGCCGAGAGTTCCTCAACAACGTCCTGGGTCAGAAACTCGACTTGGTGTTCAACATCGCCGAAGGCCTTGGCAACTACCGGAGCCGGGAGGCCCAGGTGCCCTCTGTGCTGGAGATGCTCGACGTGCCGTACTCAGGTTCGGATCCCCTGTGTCTGGCAGTGTCGCTGGAGAAGCCGCTGGCCAAGAGGTTGGTGTCTTTCTCCGGCGTGGCGACACCAAGGTGGCAGGTAGTTGGCGACATCAAGCAGTTGAAGGAAGTCGAATGGAGCCAGTTCCCGTTGCCCGCCTTCGTCAAGCCGGCTCACGAGGGATCCAGCAAAGGCATCCGCATGACGTCCAGGCTGGAGAACTCACAGCAGATAGTGGCAGCAGTGAGTGAACTCCTGGAATACTACAAGCAACCGGTGATGGTGGAGGAGTTCATAGATGGAGAAGAAGTGACAGTGGGATTGGTTGGGAACTTACCACCCAAGGTAGTGGGGATCATGCGAGTTGTCCCGCTGAAGAAGACGGACTATTTTGTTTACTCTCTGGAGGTCAAGAGAGATTGGGAATCCCTCTTGACTTACGAATGTCCCGCTCAACTGGGGCGAGGCGTTTTGCAGGATATCGCTGACTCCAGCCTGAGGGCTTTCGAGGCTCTGGGCTGCCGAGATTTCGCCAGGATGGACTTCAGGATCAGCCCGGATGGGACACCCTACTTTCTGGAGGTGAATCCCCTGCCGGGACTTAACCCCAAGTCGGGCGACCTGCCCATCATGGCCAGAAAGGTGGGATGGAACTATGACGCTCTCATCTCAGCTATCATCGGCGCTGCCCTGCAGAGATGTGGTGGTGCCCCGTAGGACAGCCGTCGTCTACAACAAACCCGGTCCTCAGCGCTACGCTGATATGGGCGAGAACAAGGCGATTCTATCTGTACTTGAGGGCGTAGCGCCAGTCCGGCAGGCTCTAAGCGAACTTGGGTGCGAAGTCACCACAGTGCCGCTGTTGCCACCGTATGAGCGGGCTAGGGAGACTCTGAAATCCATCGACGCAGACTTGGTGTTCAACCTTTTCGAAGGTTTTGATGGTCGTCCAAAAACCGAGGCGACCGTGGCCAAGATGATGTCTGAGCTGGGAATCACGTACACAGGATGCTCCAGCACCGCTCTTGCCCTGGCACTAGACAAGGCCAAGGCCAAGGATCTCATGCAGTCCCATGGAATCAGTACCCCAAAGTACCAACTGGTGACGCCGGAGACCGTCTCACAGTTCCAATTGAGATTCCCCTGCATTGTGAAACCGTGTGGCGAAGATGCCAGTCATGGCCTGTCTGGGGACAGCGTTGTTCAAGACCAAGCCGCCCTGGAGCAACAGGTAGCCAAAGTGAGCCGGGCTTTTGGAGGGAAGGCGCTGGTGGAAGAGTTCGTGGGGGGGCGCGAGTTCAACGCCACCGTGATGGGCAATGATGAAATCACGGTCCTGCCGGTTTCGGAGATAGTTTTTTCTCTGCCGCCTGGCATGCCCCAAATTCTCACCTACTCTGCTAAATGGGAGGAAGGCACCGTGTATTATGACGGTACCAAGGTGGTCTGCCCGGCGGAGGTGGGGGAGGAAGACAGAGCGCGGTTGGCACAAATGGCCGTGGCGGTATACAGGCTGCTCATTCAGCAAGGGTATGCTCGTGTCGACATGAGACTGGACCTGGAGGGGAACATCCACGTACTGGAGGCCAACCCGAATCCCGATATAACTCCCGGATCCGGAGCGGCCCGCCAAGCCACGGCCGCTGGCATGACCTATGCCCAATTCATCGAAAAGATCGTCTCACTGGCATTGCACAAGACAGCTGCATGAAGACCACCATCAGATCCATGGTTGCCAGGGACAAACCGACGATCATGGACATACTCAGGACTATCCGCGAGTTCACGGCTGAAGAGGTGGCTGTGGCGGAGGAACTGATCGATGCCTACTTGGAGGCTTCCTCCAGCTGCGGGTATCTGGTCTTCGTGGCTGAGGTCAATTCGGTGGTGACGGGCTACGTCTGCTATGGTCCGACGCCGCTTACCAAAGGTACCTGGGACGTTTACTGGGTAGCAGTGAACCCGGGGGCTCAGGGGCAGGGGGTGGGCAAAGCGTTGATGGCCTTCGCTGAAGGCAAGATCAGGGAAAGCCGGGGGCGGTTGGTAATCGTGGAGACTTCCGGCAGGCCGGATTATGACAAGACGCGACGTTTCCATAGGTCCCTTGGCTACAAAGTGGCTGCCCGGATAATCGATTTCTACTCACCTGGGGACGACAAGTTGATCTTGGAGAAACGCCTGGCGTAGACCCCCGACACCCAGCGCGACCTTTTGCACGTGGCTAGACACATGCTATAATGAAACGTTTGAAAGAAAAAGTGGAGTAGAAGGTGGAGACGGAGAAAAAGAGCGCAATCATCGAGCAATTCAGGTCCAACGAGAAGGACACTGGCTCGACTGAGGTCCAGGTGGCCATCCTCACTGAGAGAATAAACCGCCTGACTGAGCACATGAAACTGCACAGTCACGATTTCCATTCTCAGCGGGGCCTCATGATGCTCGTGGGGCAGAGGCGAAGGCTGCTGGGTCACCTGAGACGGCACAATGTTGCCCGCTATCAGGCGCTCATAGCCAAGCTCGGTCTGCGGAGATAAGCCCTTCTCGGCAGTCCATCCGGAGGCATCCCCACTGTTACCCCAACAGGAGGCTGGTTCATCTATGCTACACAACGTTGAAGCAACAATTGGCGGGAAGCCTCTCACTGTGAGAACCGGCGAGTTGGCTATGCAAGCCGGCAGCGCCGTCACCGTCACCTACGGCGATACCGTGATACTGGCGACAGCCTGCATGGAGAAGAAGCCGAACGAGAACGTTGACTTTCTCCCATTGACCATTGACTACGAAGAGAAGCTCTATGCGGCCGGCAAGATTCCGGGGAGTTTCTTCAGGCGGGAAGGCCGTCCTGGCCAGCAGGCCGTCTTGGCCAGCAGGCTGGCAGACCGACCCATACGACCACTCTTCCCCAAGGGATTCCGGAATGAAACGCAGGTCATCATAACAGTGCTCTCCGCAGATCAGGAGAACTCGCCGGACGTGCTGGGCCTTGTCGGCGCCTCTTCGGCACTGTCAATTTCTGAAATCCCCTTCGAAGGCCCGATCGGCGCGGTCCGCATTGGCTACAACAATGGGGAGTTCCTGGTCAATCCCACTTTCACTCAGCTTCAAGAGAGCCTGCTTGACCTTGTCGTGGTCAGCACCAAAGACAAGGTGGCCATGGTCGAGGCTGGGGCGAGAGAGGCCACTGAGAAGCTCATCATGGAGGGCATCAAGTTCGGCCACCGGATAAACCAGGACCTTATTGCCATGCAGCAAGAGCTGGTCGGCTTGTGCGGCAAGCCTAAGGCAGAGTTCAGACCTGCCACTCTGAGCTTTGGCCTGGAGGAAGATGTCACCGCTGCCTTGGGCAGCAGGGTCGCTCAACTGATAGGACAGGGAAGAATAGAGAGAGACCAGGCAATTGCCGCCTTGGAAGAAGAACTGCTGAAGAATCTGGGCGAGCGATATCCCAAACACGAAATAATCTCCGTGCTGGAAGCCAAAGTGAAGGCAGAGATAAGATCTGCGATACTCAAGAAGGGTCTGCGCCCTGACGGGCGAGGAATAATGGAGATCCGCCCATTGAGCTGCGCAGTGGGGCTGCTTCCCCGTACCCACGGCTCAGGCTTGTTCACGCGAGGCCTCACTCAAGTATTGAACATCGCCACCCTCGGTTCCGCGCGGGAGGAACAGAAGCTGGACGGTCTTACGCTGGAGGAGAGCAGGCGCTTCATGCATCACTACAACTTCCCGCCCTACTCGACCGGAGAGGTGAAGCGCATGGGTACACCCGGTCGCCGAGAAGTGGGACATGGCGCCCTGGTTGAGAGAGCCCTCACGCCGGTTGTCCCGGGCGAGAATGACTTTCCCTACACTATCAGACTGGTTTCTGAGGTGCTCAGCTCGAATGGCAGCACTTCCATGGCGTCGGTTTGTGCCGCTACGCTTTCCCTGATGGATGCCGGGATACCTATCAAGGCCCCGGTAGCGGGCATTGCCATGGGCCTGGTCACCGGAGAAGATGGTGAATTCCAGGTTCTCACCGACCTTGAAGGCATGGAGGATTTCTACGGCGACATGGACTTCAAGGTGGCCGGCACGGCCGCCGGCGTGACCGCTGTGCAACTGGATACCAAACTGAAGGGACTGACCTTTGAAATCCTGGAGAAGGCACTCACGGATGCTCACCAGGCTCGTCTCCAAGTCCTTACAGTAATGCAAGAGACTCTTGTCGCCAGCCGCCCTGAGTTGAGCAAGTACGCGCCGAGAATGATTAAGATCAGCATCAACCCCAGCAAGATCGGGAGCGTTATCGGCCCCGGCGGAAAGACCATAAGGTCCATTGTTGAACAGACAAAAGCAACGGTGGATATCGAGGATGACGGGACTGTGCTCATCGGGTCGGTAGACCCTGAGGCGGCCCAGAAGGCCATAGCCATAATAGAGAGCCTGACCAGAGATGTCGAGGTCAACAGTGTCTACACTGGGAAAGTGATCAAGATTCTGCCCTTCGGTGCTGTGGTGGAGATCATGCCAGGGAAAGAGGGCTTGGTTCACATCAGTGAGCTCGCCGACTATAGGGTGCCCAGTGTCGAGGACGTAGTCAAGCTGGGCGACGAGATCATGGTGATGGTGACTGAAGTCGACCGCTCGGGCAAGGTAAGCCTCTCCCGGAAAGCGGTGTTCCAAGCCCAGAACGCAGCCTCAGCTGCCGGCAAGGAACCGGGCACAGCCGCGCCGCCTTCCCGACCTCACACCCCTAGGAGACAGCCCGAGGGGCCGCGAGGCGAGAGAAGGCCGACGGACAGCCGCCCCCATGGTCGTGGCCGGGGCGACTTTGGCCGGCCAAAGCAGACCTAGAGGGGGAGGGGGCTTATGTCCGCACCAATCAGAGTCGTAGTCCACGGCGCTCTGGGGAGGGTGGGGAAGGAGGTGGTCAATGCCACCTGCAAGGACCCCGACCTCAAACTGGTCGGCGCGGTGGACGCCAAAGCCGATGGGAATAGCCTCCCGCTGCCTGTTGGTTCAGCCACTGTGCCGCTGGCTAGGAGCCTCGATTCCATTCTGACGCAGACGGAGCCCAAGGTCATCGTGGATTTCTCCGCTGCCGAGGCGAGCATGGCGATGGTTAGACTGGCGGCAAAGCACAAGGTCAACCTGGTTATCGGCAGCACTGGCTTCTCGACAGAGAACCTGGAGGAGATCGACCGGCTGGCCAAGGCCAATGGGGTGGGTGCGGTGGTGGCCTCCAACTTCGCTTTGGGGGCTGTGTTAATGATTCACCTGGCCAAGATAGCGGCCAAGTACTTCGACAACGTCGAGATCATCGAGTTGCACCACGACCAGAAACTTGATGCTCCGTCCGGGACAGCCGTCTCCACAGCCAAGGCTATCTCAGAGGCAAGGGGGAAGCCCTTCGTCCATCCCAAGGTGCAGAAAGAGACCGTCGCCGGGGCGAGAGGGGCGGAGCTGCAGGGAGTAGCGCTTCACAGCGTGCGCCTGCCCGGCCTGATGGCCCACCAGGAGGTCATCTTCGGCACATCTGGGCAGACGCTCATCATCAGACACGACACAATTAATAGAGAGTGCTATATGCCCGGAGTGGTCATGGCGGTCAAGAAGGTGGTTGAACTCAAGGGGTTGACCATCGGCTTGGATAGACTGCTGGGGCTTCAATAACGAGGATAGAGAGAAGATGAAAGGGACGAATGTCGCCATAGTCGGCGCCACCGGAATGGTGGGACAGGAGTTCATTAGGGTTCTAGAGCAGCGGAGCTTCCCGATGACCTCCGTGAGGCTGTATGCCTCTGACCGGTCCCACGGCCGGAAGATGAGGATCCGCGGAGAAGAGCTCGAGGTCAAGGAGACCACGCCGGACTCTTTCAAAGGCATCGACATTGCCCTGTTCTCTGCCGGAGCTGATATCAGCAAACAGTTCTCTCCGATAGCGGCGAGAACCGGCGCGGTGGTCGTGGACAACAGCGCCGCCTTCAGGATGGACCCGGAGGTTCCCCTAGTGGTGCCCGAGATCAATCCGGAGGACATCAAGAAGCACAAGGGCATCATCGCCAACCCGAATTGCTCGACAATCCAGATGGTGATGGCGCTCTACCCTCTGCACAAGGTCAACCCGATCAAGCGGATCACTGTGGCCACCTATCAGTCGGTGTCTGGAACCGGCCTGGCCGCCGTCGATGAGTTGACCGTCCAGTCCAAGCTGGTCCTTGAGGGGAAGAAGGCCACTCCCAAGGTATACCCGTATCAGATCGCGTTCAATGTGCTGCCGGAGATCGACGTCTTCCTGGATAACGGATACACCAAAGAAGAGTGGAAGATGGTGGAGGAGACCCACAAGATCATGCACGCGCCAGAGATCGCCATATCGGCTACCTGCGTCAGGGTGCCGGTCAAGATCGGGCACAGCGAGGCTGTTCAGGTGGAGTTCTCCCGTCCCATGTCGCCGGACGAGGCCAGGAACATACTGTCGAAGGCACCCGGTGTGACAGTTATCGACGACCCCTCCAAGAGAGCCTATCCCTATCCGGAAATGGCAGCTGGCCGGGACGATGTATACGTTGGCCGAATCCGGAAAGACGCTTCACATCCCAACGGGCTGGTCTTGTGGGTCGTGAGCGACAACATACGGAAAGGCGCTGCCCTGAACGCTGTCCAGATTGCTGAAAAGCTGGTGGGGAAATAGGCCTTGCGGGGCATATGAGACCAGAGCAGAGGCTCGGCTGCTGGCGGCGTAGTGGGGCAGGGGTGCATCAGATTGGGCAGTACTTCCAGGGTACCAGGCTGGCAGTCCCATCCGGGCTGCGGGCACCGACCTGTCCGCTGAGTGATCCCATAGTTGTCACCTGTGCTGCGGCATAATGATCGCTGACTAAGGAGTTGAGGAAGATGGCAGAGTTGGGCAGACTGATTACGGCAATGGTGACCCCCTTCAATGCAAAGGGGGAGGTTGACTACAAACAGGCGCAGAAGCTGGCCAAGGCCCTCATCGACTCGGGGAGCAATGGTCTCGTGGTTACCGGCACCACCGGCGAGCGTCCCACCATTACCGATGACGAGCAACTGAAGCTGTTTACCGCGGTGAGAGAAGCGGTTGGCGGCAAGGGAACGATAGTCGCCGGCACCGGTGGTAACTGCACCCGCGAGAGCATCGCCATGACAGAGAAGGCGGAGCAGCTGCGAGTTGATGCGGCTCTTCTCATAGTCCCTTACTACAACAAACCGACTCAAGAGGGCATGTACCAGCACTTCAAGGCCATCGCGGACAGCACCAGCTTGCCGTGCATTCTCTACAA
>DAIQQD010000089.1:6613-8069 GCA_036787015.1 Chloroflexota bacterium | reverse complement strand
TCTGGTGAAACCCGCGGGTTCCGCCCGCACATGGGACCGCGAATCCCGAAGCAGCACGGCGAACAGATGAATCAAGGCAGAAGGTATCAAGTCTGGAGGGGTCATGCAGAGGTCAGGATGGACTGCGCCAACGGTTGCCGGCGGGCCGACGGTCACGTTGACGCAGCGCGAAACTGCATAGTATACTGAGTATCGACCATGGCGACGGAAAGCCCAGGGGCAGGGGTGGGATGGACAACAAGTGGCTCTACGCGTTCAGATTCATTGGGATCGGATGGTATATCGCGCTGTGCATCGGTGGTGGCATCGGGGGTGGCCTCTGGCTTGACAGACACTTTGAGACATCGATAATATTTACATTAGCTGGTGTTTTTCTGGGGTTGGTGGTGGCGGCTCTAGGAACGTATAGAATGATAGAACCGCTGATCAAAGAAGAAAACGACAACACACCCGGAGGTAAGCACTAGTGTCGCGCCGGGGCTGCGGTCTCATCGGACTCGTAGTCCTGATTCTCTTCATTGTTGGTCTGGCCGGCGGTGCCATCGGCCAAGGGATGGGCATCGACCTGCTGCCGCAGGTTCTTAAAGTCCCCAGCCTTGAGATCGAGTCCTTCTTCAGTGGAGAGGCCATATTCTGGAGAGAAGGCTTCCTCCCTATCACCAATACCCTGATTGCTTCCTGGGTCACTATCCTAGTGGCGACACTGTTCGCCTTTGCCGCCACCCGCAAGATGAAGATCATCCCCGGACGGCTACAGGGGCTGGTCGAGATGGCCATGGAGATGCTGATCAATTTCATAGAGAGCGTGGCTGGCCACAAGAACGGCCGTAGATTCTTGCCTGTGGTTGCCACCATATTCATCTTCGTGATGTTCAACGCCTATCTGGCCTTGCTGCCGATCTACGGCCCCGGTATCCACGTCACGCTGCATGACAAGATTGAGACTAGGGATGCGGGCACGGTTGTTGAGCTCATGGTGCATCCAATTGTGGAAAAGGAAGACGAAGTCATTGCCGTGATACAGACCGCGGACGGGGCTCGCGAGGAAGTGAAGTCCCGTCAAACCGGCGAGATCGAATACATTGTGGAAGAGGAGGGTCGTGTAGAAGCGGGTGACACCGTGGCGGTCATGGTGGGGGAAACTGACAATGGCACTGCGATTGTGGCTCCGGTGGCAGGCACCGTTGTCAAGCTGGAATTGCAGCGGAGGATTGAGGAGAGCGAACAGCCTGTTGCCAAGATAGACACGGGGACCGGTGAGCCTGTCATTGTGAATTCTCCCAAGGACAAGCTTGGGGAACTCGAGTACGATGTTGCAAGAGGCCAAGTTGTTTCGGCTGATGATGAGATAGCGGTGCTCACCAGTGCTCCTCCGTTCCTACGTTCGGCCAGCACGGACATTAACATGACCCTGGCGATGGCGCTGTTGGCGGTCATATTCATCGAGCTGATGGGC
>DAIQQD010000089.1:0-6513 GCA_036787015.1 Chloroflexota bacterium | reverse complement strand
TGGATCATGGCCATGCCATTCTATGGTCTTGAGCTCCTGATTGGGTTCATTCAGGCGCTCATCTTCGGAGGTCTGACGCTGGTGTTTGCCAGCATAGCAGTAGGACATGGAAGCGAAGAGCATTAGCAGCTCATAGGAACAGAAGGAGGACACGTTAATGAATGCAGAGATGATCAAATTCCTGGCGGTGGGGTTGACGGGGAGCATAGGCCTATTGGGCCCGGCGCTCGGGTTGGGACTGATAGGGTATGCCACCGTGACAGCCCTGGGCCGGAATCCCGAGGCAAGAGGCGCTATCCTGACCAACATGATCTTGGTAGCCGCACTCACGGAAGCCGTCGGCATCTATGCCCTGATCGTATCGATCATTCTAGCCATGGTGGCGTAGCTTTCGAGAAGGGATTGACTAAGGAGGAACCATGGGAAATGAAGGTATTCCGACCAGCATACTGGTTTTTGTGCTGACCATATTCCTGAGTTCGATGGTACTCGCCGGCGTCCTAGTGCTGACCGTACTCATTCTTGGCATTAACCATGCACCGGTAATAGCTCCGTAGTTGGCCTGGTCTCTTGAAAGGAGGCTGATATGCTCGGAATTTCACTGCCCTATCTGTTAGCCTTCATGATCAACTTTGGCCTTTTGCTAACCCTGCTGACGTTTGTTCTGTACAAGCCGATCACGAAGACGCTGGATGAGCGGGCAGCCAAGATTAAAGAGAGTCTGGAGAAGGCCGAGCAGATCAAGCAGGAGTCGGTGCGGGCGGAGGAGTCCGTCAAGGCTCAGATTGAGGCCGGACGCAAGGAAGGACAGGCCATCATAGCTCAGGCCCAACAGAATGGCGAGAGAGTCAAGGAAGAGGCCAAGGCTGAGGCGCGCAAGGAAGCGGAAGCGCTGATAGTGAAAGCTCAAGCCCAGATTGAGAGTGATCGGGAGGAGAGCTTCAACAAGCTGCGCCGGGAGTTTGCTGACTTGGCAGTCCTGGCAGCAGAGAAGGTCATAGAGCAATCGCTGGACAAGAAGGCACACGAGAAACTGATCGAGAAAGTGCTGGAGGAAGGGTTAGCTTCAAAGAAGAGCCAGCTCAACT
The DNA here is from genome assembly GCA_036787015.1 of Chloroflexota bacterium. GTDB lineage: Bacteria > Chloroflexota > Dehalococcoidia > UBA2247 > RBG-13-53-26 > JAFGCL01. The sequence goes on along the minus strand of DAIQQD010000089.1, from coordinate 5,425 downwards.
AGAAACATGGCAAAGGGTGTATCAGGCAAGCGGCATGCACAGGCAGTCTTTCAGATTGCTCTGGAAGAGAAGCAGCTGGACAGGTGGCTGGCTGACGTGGAGCAGATTGCGGCAGTCCTCGGAGATGCCGAGATTGCTGCTGTCTTGTCCAATCCGAAGGTCAGCCCGGAGAAGAAGAAAGACTTGCTGGACCGCGGCCTGAGAGGAATATCACCGACGGCCATGAACCTGGCTCAATTGCTAGTGGCGAGAAACCGCCTCCACTTGGTTCAGAGCCTGGCGGTGGAGTACAAACGCCTGATGAATGCGTACGGCGGCGTGGAACTGGCTGAGGTGGCGACGGCTGTCCCCGTTAGCGACCAAGAGGGAGAGATGGTTGGCAAGGGCCTGGCCGCCATGTCAGGCAAGAAGGTCACGCTGGAGTTGAGCGTTGATCCTGAGATATTGGGCGGGTTCGTTGCCAGACTTGGGGACAAGCTGATCGATGCCAGCGCCCGAACCAGGCTACAGGAGTTGAGAAAGAGCATAGCTTGAGTCGGACCAGGTCAGTTGACCTCGATGGCGCCTACCGAATCCGGGTTGGAGGTGAGATGAATGGCTACACGTAGTGACGATATTGTCTCGGTAATCAAGCAGCAGATACAGCAGTTTGGGACGGCTGTGACCATGGTGGACGTGGGCACCGTCGTCGAGGTGGCTGATGGCTTGGCGCGCATCCACGGGCTGTCGAGTGCCAAATCCAACGAGCTGCTGCAGTTTCCGAATGACGTCATGGGGCTGGCCCTCAACCTGGAAGAGGATGGTGTGGGCGCGGTCATCCTCGGTGACCCGCTGGCTATCAAGGAAGGCGACGAGGTTCGATCCACCGGACGCATCCTGGAGGTGCCGGTTGGCGCAGGTCTCATCGGCCGCGTGGTTGATCCCCTGGGGCGGCCGCTGGATGGTAAGGGGCCGATCAAGTACGACAAGGTGCGCCCAATGGAAAGGGTGGCTCCGAACGTTGTGACTCGTGCACCGGTGAACGTGTCTGTTCACACCGGTATCAAGGCCATTGACGCTGTGATCCCGATCGGACGCGGCCAGCGTGAGTTGATCATCGGCGACCGCTTTACTGGCAAGTCGGCGATCTGCATTGACACCATGATTGCCCAGAAGGGCGGAAATCTGATCTGCATCTATGCCGCCATTGGGCAGAAGGTATCTAAGGTAGCTCAACTGGTAGCCACACTGGAGGCGCATGGTGCTATGGCGCACTCTATCGTCGTCTGTGCTGGCTCATCAGACTCAGCTCCCATCCAGTACATCTGCCCCTACGCTGCCTGCGCCATAGGTGAGGAGTTCATGGAGCAGGGCAAGGATGCTCTGGTTATCTACGATGACCTGAGCAAGCATGCCTGGGCATACCGCCAGATTTCTCTGCTGCTACGTCGTCCGCCGGGACGTGAAGCCTATCCCGGAGATGTGTTCTATCTTCACAGCCGCTTGCTGGAAAGGGCGGCCAAACTGTCGCCGGAGTTGGGTGGGGGTTCTCTGACTGCTCTGCCTATCATTGAGACCCAGTTGGGCGACGTGTCGGGCTACATTCCCACCAACGTCATTTCAATTACCGACGGTCAGATATTCCTGGAGACGGACCTGTTCAACGCCGGTATTCGCCCGGCCCTGAATGCTGGAGTGTCCGTGTCACGTGTCGGTGGATCGGCACAGACGAAGGCCATGAAGAAGGTGGCCGGCAAGCTCAAGCTGGAGCTGGCGCAGTACCGCGAGTTGGCTGCCTTCGCCCAGTTTGGATCTGCTGACCTCGACAAGGCCACCAGGGCTCAGTTGGAGAGGGGACAGAGAAGCACCCAGCTCCTCAAGCAACCTCAGTACAGCCCGCTGACTCTGGAGAAAGAGATCATAATTCTGTATGCGCTTACCAATGGCCATCTGGATGATGTGCCCGTGGACACGGTATCAGCCTTTGAGACTGATCTGTACAAGTTCATGGATACGAATCATCCTGAGATAGGCAAAGCTATTACCGCTGCCAAGGATATCAGCCCCGAGAATGAAGAGGCGCTGAAGAAGGCCATCGCGGAGTTCAAGCAGGCCAGGGCAAAGTAGAGAAGCCCCACACGGAGAAGTATGGATTCTGAGCATGGACGTGTAGCACTGGAGCAGATGACGCAGAATGGCTAACCTACGCATAATTCGCCGGCGCATACGCAGCATCCAATCGACGGCCAAGATCACCAAGGCCATGGAGATGGTGGCGACCTCGAAGATGAAAAAGGCTCAGGATCGCGATTTGGCCGGACGACCCTATGCGGAGAAGATTCAGCAGGTTCTGGCTGACTTGGTGGCACAACAGGGCGGTGGCGGCCATGCTCTTCTCGACAGGCGAGAGATGAAGAAGATCGAGATCATCCACATTACGCCTGATCGTGGTCTCTGCGGTGGGCTCAACGCTAACATCAACCGGAGCGCCGGCAACTTTGTTCTCGACACAACTCAGCGGGGCGTTCCTTCGGTCCTTATAACTGTGGGCCGCAAGGGCAGAGATTTCATGATTCGCTATGGCCGCGAGGTCAGGGCGGAGTTCACCGGAATCGGAGATAAGCCTTCTCTTCTTGATACGCTGCCGATATCCAAGATTGTCATTGACGACTACACCAACAAGTACTGTGATGTGGTCTACTTGTCCTACAGCAGATTCGTGACGACCATGACACAGAGGCCGGTGATGCAACAGTTGCTGCCTGTCGAGCCGGCGAAGAGTGAGCGCAAGGCCGAGATCGAATACATCTACGAACCGGCGCGAAAGGCAGTAATGGCTGAACTCCTCCCGCGATTCGTGGAGATGCAAGTCTATCATGCCGTTCTGGAGTCGATTGCCAGCGAACAGTCAGCCAGAATGGTAGCCATGCGCAATGCCAGCGACAATGCGAACGATCTCGTTCAGGACTTGACCCTGATGTACAACAAGGCCCGTCAGGAGATGATTACCAAGGAACTTCTTGACATCACCGGTGGAGCGGAGGCGATAGCCTAGGAGGTTAGAACACATGGCCAAGGGTAGAGTAGCTCAAGTAATTGGCACAGTAGTTGACATCGAGTTCCCCCCTGAGGAGTTGCCGGCTCTATACAATGCCATTGAAATTCCTCGCAAGGAAGGCAACATAGTCCTTGAGGTTGAGCAGCACATCGGCAACAACTGGGTGAGGTGCTTGTCCATGATGCCGACGGAGGGGCTGGCGCGTGGTGTTGAGGCGATCGACACGGGCGCTTCCATCGCTGTTCCTGTGGGCAAGGCGACTCTTGGCAGGCTGTTTGATGTGCTGGGTGCACCCTTGGACAACCTGGGCGCAGTCAAGGCGGAGCAGAATTGGCCCATCCATCGGATGTCACCCGCCTATGATCAGCAGGAAACCAGCACGCAGATACTGGAAACCGGCCTTAAGGTTATCGACCTCATCGCGCCCTTCACCAGGGGCGGTAAGATCGGTGCCTATGGTGGTGCCGGTGTGGGCAAGACGGTCGTTATTCAGGAATTGATCCACAACATCGCTACCGTCCATGGTGGCGTATCCGTGTTTGCCGGAGTGGGCGAGCGGTCCCGCGAAGGGAATGACCTCTGGGCAGAGATGAAAGCTTCGGGCGTTATCGCCAGGACTGCTCTTGTGTTCGGGCAGATGAACGAACCCCCTGGAGTGAGGGCGCGAATTGCCTTCACCGGACTGACCATGGCGGAGTACTTCCGTGATGTTGAAGGACAGGACGTGCTGCTGTTCATCGACAATATCTATCGTTACGTCTTGGCCGGTATGGAAGTCTCGGCGTTGCTGGGACGAATGCCATCGGCCGTGGGATATCAGCCGACCCTGGCCACTGAGGTGGGTGAGTTGGAGGAAAGGATCACTTCCACCAAGAAGGGATCTATCACTTCGTTCCAGGCCATCTACGTTCCGGCTGACGACTACACTGACCCGGGCATCGTGACTACAATGGGGCACCTTGACGCCGTCATCGCTCTGGAGCGATCTATCGCAGATTTGGGTCTGTATCCGGCTGTGGATCCGCTCGCGTCCACCTCTCGTATTCTCGACCCGAAGATAGTCGGCGAAGACCATTACGCTGTGGCCCGGGGCATACAGAAGGTGCTGCAGAGATACAAGGAACTCCAGGACATCATTGCCATTCTGGGTATCGAAGAGCTTTCCGAAGAAGACAAGCTCACCGTGGCGCGCGCCCGCCGTATCCAGAGATTCCTGTCTCAGCCGATGTCTGTGGCTGAACCATACACCGGCAGAAAGGGCAAATATGTGCCGATCAAGGAGACCGTGCGGGGCTTCCAGGAGATCCTGGACGGCAAGCATGATGCGCTACCGGAACAGGCCTTCTTTATGGTGGGAACCATAGAGGAAGCGATCGAAGAGGCCAGACGCCTGGGGATGTAACTATGGCAACGCTGAAGTTGGAGATTATTACGGCCGAGAGCCCGGTATTCACCGGTGAGGTGGACGCCATTATTGCCCCTGGAACTGTGGGGCAGTTCACCATACTGCCGCACCATGCCGCGTTTATGACCATGCTTGAGCCCGGGGAGCTCTGCCTAAGGGCGGGCGGTCAGGAAACGTTCATGGCTATCAGCGGTGGCTTTCTCGAAGTGATCGACGAAAAAGTCATTGTCCTGGCCGATGCCGCTGAACGCGCTGATGATATTGACTCCGCTCGTGCCGAGGCGGCCATGAAACGGGCTCAGGAGCAAATGAGACGACCGCTAACCGGGCCGGAGCTGGCAGTAGCAGAAGCCGCTCTGAGGAGATCTTTGGCTCGATTGAAGGTCAGCGAACGCAGGAAGAGAAGAGAAAGACACGGTCCCTAGGAGCCAGAGGAATCGACGGAGTCCTAGAGGATTTCCAATTGGACCCGAACGCCTCCCCGTATTGCTGCCACTCTTAGCAGGGTTCGCATAGCTTCCGCAACTCTGCCCTGCTTTCCGATAACCCTGCCCCTGTCTTCCGGGGCGACCTGCAGCTTCAGGATGACGTTCTTGTCTGCGGTGGTCTCTTCGGTAACTACAACGGCATCAGGTACTGTCACGATCGACTTGGCGATGTACTCCACCAAGCCTTTCATTTTGCCGCCTCAGGAACCGGTGAGTCTTTGGCCTTTGGGGACTTGTTGGGGACGGCCCAGAGGCCTTGCTTGGAGAGGAGCCTGGCAACTGCTTCACTGGGCTGAGCGCCTTGCTTAAGCCATTTGTCGGCTCTGGCTGCCTCGATGACCACAGTCTCCGGGTTGGTCCGGGGGTTATAGTGCCCGATCCTCTCTATGTACGCAGTGTCCCTCGGAGCCCGGGAATCCACAACGACAACACGATAACTGGGTTGGTTCTTTGCGCCTACTCTCTGTAGTCTTATTCTCACCATAGTATTTGCTA
>DAIQQD010000088.1:0-8106 GCA_036787015.1 Chloroflexota bacterium | reverse complement strand
GCAGCCTTCGAAAGGCTCACCGCTTCGTTCCTTCTGGGCCCTGATGATGGGCAAGCCATCCGAACCAGCCCGGGCGGTTGAGCCGCTTGCCCCAGCAACTGAACCAAGCACGCGACCACCAGAGACCAGCACTTCCGTCAAGCGGTCGTGGTTTGCATCATTCTGGGCCTTGATGCTGGGAAAACCTGCGAAGCCGGTCAAGTCAAAGGCAGCATCTGTCAAGGTTCAGACAACTGAACAATCGCTTGGCCAGTCGCAGAGCACGGCCACAGATGCCAAGACCGACCACGGTATTCCCGGAGCAGACGGTTCTGCCGCACCACGGGTAGGAAAGAGGAGGCCGGCAAAGCGTTCGTGGCTCGGCTCGTTCTGGGCGCTCATGCTGGGAAGGCCCTCAAAGTCCACCAAGCCAAAGCCCAGACCCGCAAAGGCCCAGACAACCGACCAGACATCTGGCTCTCCAGACAACGTAGCAGCAACAGCCAAGACCGGAGCCAGCACCAGTGTGGCCGAGCCGGCAACTAGTTCGGAATCCGCCAAGACGAAACCTGCGAAGCAAGGGGCTTTCGGGCGGATCTGGACCGGTATGGTTCGTGGAGTGACCGTTGCGGTGGGACTGGTCATCCTCGGAGTGCTATCGGTAGGACGGAAGATTGGTGAAGGCATCGAATGGATCCGCATACGGCTCAATCTCGATTGATGAGTTGGATATGAAGAGAATGGATGACCGGATCTTTGCCCCCGTTGCACTTGACGATGCGGCCAGTATTCGACCAGACATTCATCAGGTGAAGTCAGGGGCAGCACTGGGCGCCAGGGTCATGATGGACCCGCAGGGGCACGCCGCCTCATCCACGGAGGACACCGTCAGGGATGCTGTGGCCTCGATCTGCAGGCCGGTCCAGGCCCAGATGATTGACCTAGAGTTGAAGCTGGACACATTGATAGAGGACGCCCCCGCTGACCTGGCAGACAAGCTGGCTCACGCGCTGAAGGGAGGCGGTAAGAGGATCCGGCCAGCACTGGTTCTCCTGGCCGGCAATCTGTGGCCTGGAAAAGCCGACCCCCTAATCTCCATGGCGGTCGGATACGAACTCCTTCACACTGCAACGCTGGTTCATGATGATACCATTGACAACGCGGTCACTCGTCGTGGCAGGCTAACCGCCAACCGACTCTGGGGCAACCATAGTGCCGTGGTGATGGGTGACTATCTTTGTGGGTGTTCCGCCCTGATGACCGCGCAAACGGGCAGTCTGCATGCCATGGGGATATTCTCGCAAGCCCTGGCCGAAATCTGCGGCGGAGCCATAGGAGAACATGTCGCCGGATCGGGCAAATGCCGAGACGAATACTTCATGACAATCCGCAGAAAGACAGCTTCGCTCTTCTCGGCCGCTACCGAGTCTGGTGCAGTGTTGAGCAAGGCACCCAAGAGGGCCGTCCGTGCACTGAGGACTTATGGCTACAACCTCGGCATGGCTTTCCAGACGGTAGACGATATTCACGACTTCTCCAGTGACATGTCTCAGGGCGGCATCACGTTGCCGGCGATACTTGTGCTGGAGCAGTCCCAGAATCGCTGGGTTGCAGACGTGCTGGACAAGGACCCTTCGACAGGCTTGGACATCCTCATAGAGATGGTGGAGGATTCGTGTGTGCTCGACGACTGCTACCGAATAGCGCAAGGCTTTTGCGCTGAAGCGTGCTCAGCACTCGAGGTACTGCCAGAGTGTTCCATCCGTCACTCCCTGAGAGATCTGGTGGAATACGTCGTAGACCGGAACCCAACCTAGCGGGATGCATTCCTCAGATCAGACGCGACAATCCTCCAACTCACTTGTCTTGCCAGCACGGTTGACATGGACATCCCCACATGAAGAGCACTGGCACGCAGGACTCACTGAAGATTACTCGGAGATCTGTAACCGGCTAGATTTGAGGACACACTGGAGAGCTACAAGGAATGACCAGATCAGCTTTGGGCCTGACCTAAACCACGGATTGCGCACCTACTGACCAGGGCAGGCAAGAAGACCCACCAGAATTGGATAATAAGGCCCGATACACTTGTAAGAAACGTGCTGGCCGTCGGCTTCACCCTCATTGGCTTGGCTGGTGTCAAAGGAATCTCCTGTGTCTACAGAATATGGCACAACAACGATATCCTCCGAGATCGTCCTGGTCTGAGCCATTGGCACCACAGTACCTCGGGCATGATAACGGACCACAGTGTACACAACTCCCAGCAGAACCAAGGCGGTGAAGGCAACCACTGCAGCCACAAAGAGTCTCCTCGACGCCAGACTCGCCCCAGTCACAGGCCCTGATTCCCCGGCCTCATACCCGAGGCATTCCATTCCCCTACCACCTTCTTCTGCCTTCACTGCCTCTTCCTCCATCATTCAAAGACCCATCCAGAATGAAGCAAACCAACCGCTTTGTAGTTGCACAGTATAGCGTAGGGAGTGCATTTCGTCAATACAACCTTGTGCGGTGTCCAAGACATGCTATTCAGTTTCAATGGTACGGGTGTGCTGAGCACGTCAGGAGCAGAGGTTGAAGGCAAGGTCAACCGTTCATCCAAACACTGCCGACGCCATCAATCCAGGACTATCCTTGAAACACAACCGTACTGCTATTGCCTGCCTCAACAGCCTTTGTTAAACTACTGCTATCTGTAGCAGATGTGAGGTGAAGTTATGGGTAGAAGAGACCGCGGTGGCAGAGAAGCCAAGAAGCCGAAGAAAGACGCGAAGAAGCCCGCCGTGTCGGACATACTGTCGCAGCCGGTGACTGTGCAGGTGATCAAGACGAAGGGCAAGAAGGAGCAGCCTCCAGAGGAGGGGTTATAGGGCAGGCAGCCTATCTGCGGCTTGCTGCTGAGAGCGAAATCCATAAGAGGGCAGAATCCGCCAGAAGGGTTCTCGGGGATTGTGAACTCTGCCCGAGGCACTGTCATGTTGACCGTCTGAACGGCGAATTGGGCCAATGCCGCACCGGCGGGAAGGCGATCGTTTCCAGCCACGGATCTCACTTTGGTGAGGAATCACCCCTTGTCGGGACAGGCGGTTCAGGAACGATCTTCTTCGCCCACTGCAACCTTCACTGCGTCTACTGCCAGAACTACGCCATAAGCCAACTCGGCGAGGGTAGTGAGGCCAGCAGCCACGACCTGGCACACATGATGCTCTCGCTCCAGCACAGGGGTTGTCACAACATCAACCTAGTCACCCCAACACATGTTGTGCCCCAAATACTGGAGGCCCTCGAACTGGCCGTTGCCGGCGGACTGAGGACGCCGCTGGTCTACAACTGCGGCGGCTACGAATCGGTGCAGACACTCCGGTTGCTCGACGGCATCGTGGACATCTACATGCCAGACATGAAGTATGCGGACAGTTGCATCGCCCGTCAGTATTCAGATGTGGAAGAGTATGCAGAGATCAACCGGGCCGCAGTGAAGGAAATGCATCGACAGGTCGGAGACCTTGAGGTCGATCATCAAGGGGTGGCCATCAGAGGCCTCCTCGTGCGCCACCTCATATTGCCTCACGGATTGGCTGGGACACAGAGGACAGTCGAATTCCTGACCAGCGAGGTGTCCTCGAATACCTACCTCAACGTCATGGCCCAGTACCATCCCTGCCACAGGGCTCATGACTTCCCCGCGTTGAGCAGAGCGGTCACGAGGGAGGAATACCTCGAAGCTGTTACGTTGGCCCTGCAGCATGGATTGACTCGTCTGGATCAGATTCACTACCCGCGGACTGAGAGGGTCTCTCTCTGAAATGGTCAAGCAAGACCCGACCTTGGCCTCTTTTCACGCTGTGGTCACCGGTTTGGTGCAAGGCGTGTACTTCCGGGCCTTTGTAGAGGAACACGCCCAGGCTCTGGGCCTGAAGGGCTATGTCCGGAACGTTGCCCGGTCAGTCGGCGTGGAGGTAGAGGCCGAGGGCGAGAAAGCCAAACTGGAGGAACTAGTCAAGCATCTGCACCACGGCCCGCGAGCAGCCAGGGTGGACAAGGTGGATGTGCGGTGGGGAGCTTACAGCGGGCGCTTCCCCGACTTCATCATCACGCGCTAGCAACGCCTCAGTCCAGGAATGAGCCAACGAGTATTCCCACGCCGGTCAGCAAGGTAGTTAGGAGTATTACCAGGATGTTTGTGCCCAGCGAAGGCATGAGTTTTGGGATGTCATCGTAGTTCTTCAGCGCTCCCATGACCGTCTTCACCGCCAGCGGCAGTGTGAGCAGCCCGATCAAGGCCGTGAGCGGGAGGACCCTGAAACCGACCGCCACAGCCAGGCTGACGTAGGTGGCTGCCATGAGGACGGCATAGACCTTCGCGCTGAAGTGCAGGCCGAAGGCTATGGGGATGTGGCGCCGTGAAGCCACCTTGTCCGCCTCAACATCGGGGAACTGGTTCAACAGGAGCAGGTTCGACACCAAGAAACCCGGCACCAAGGAAGCAAGGCCTGCGGTCAGTGAGTATTCACCGGTCTGAGTGAAATACGTGCCAACCACCATCAGCGGCCCAAACCCTAAACCTGGGGCAATGGCGCAGAGCAGCGGATTCTTGGTGATGTGCGTGGTGTAGAGATAGACTACTAGCAGACCCGCAATGCCAAGGGGCAGTATCTGCCATCCATACTCCACGGTGAAGTAGATACCTACGGCACCGGCGCCGATGAGACTGGCCAGACCAAGCAGGTATACTTGCTGTGCCTTCAAAAGACCCGCTGGCAGTATTCCGCTTCCGCCGCTGAAAGGAGTCCTCTTGGCAGCCAGATCGATTCCACTCCGGTAGTCAAAGTAGTCGTTCAGCACATTCACGCTGATATGCGCCAGCAGCGCACCGATCAGGGTCAGAATGACATGCAGCGGATTCAGGTCGAAGTCATCGTACGCCGCCGCCGCCACCCCCACGAGCACGCATATCGGTGTGAGAATCAAGAATTGTGGTCGAGTCTCCAGGAACCAGGTCTTGAGCCCCCCTGCAGAAGCGGTCACCACTGTCTACCTCCGTGATATATGAGAGGATCTCGTCTCGGCCGGATCACAACCCGGCGGCATCAATTATATCCGATGTCCTCTTCTCTTGGCCAATCGTCATGATGTGGACTCCCTGGCAGAGGCCTTTCACCTCGGCGATGGTTCTGACAGCGATCTCCACGCCCTTTGCCGCCTTGTCCGGCGCCCTGTCCATCTCGTCGATGAGTCTCTCAGGAACGCGTATTCCCGCCGCCTTCTCGTTCATGTAGCGCCCCATGGCCGCGGACCGGAGCACCACGATGCCCGCCAAGATCGGCACCTTGATGTGTCGCACCGTCGACATGAAGTCGGCGAACCTCCCGGCATCATAGACCGCTTGAGTCTGAAAGAACTGTGCTCCAGCTTCCACCTTCTTGTCCATCTTGATGATCTGCGGCTCCAGAACATCCGCCTCTGGCGTGACGCAAGCTCCAATGAAAAAGCGCGGCGATCCCTTCAGTTCCTTCCCGGCCAGATCGTGCCCCTTCTCCAGTTGCCGGGCCGTCTCGATCAACGAGACAGAATCCAGGTCGAACACCGGCTTCGCCTGGGGATGATCGCCCAAGGTGACATAATCCCCGGTCAGGCAAAGGACATTCTCGATGCCCAGCGCATAGGCACTGAGAAGGTCGGACTGCAGAGCGATGCGATTACGGTCACGGCAGGTCATCTGCAGAACAGGCTCCAACCCCCACTGCGTCAGGAGAACGCAGCCGGCGAGGGAGCCAAGCCTCATCACCGAGCTCTGCTGGTCAGTCACATTCACCGCGTCGACTTTCCCGCGCACCCGCTCGGCGCTCCGCCTCATGTCAGTGATGTCGACTCCCTTTGGAGGCCCCACCTCGCAGGTGACCACGAACCTGCCGGCGGCGAGTTTCTCTCTCAGGTTCACTTCAGTTGATCGTCCTTACTGTCAACAAGATAGGTGCCAGGCTTCGCGCTGGCCGCGAAGTTCCTCAAAGCACGGCGCTTCTTCAGGTTCCCCAATTTCCCTTGTTTGCGCAGTCGATCGTAGATGACTTCCCAGGCGCAGTCCTTGAGAGCTGAGACTTCGCATTTGCCGTTCTTCGCCCCCCCACACGGCCCGTTGAGCAAGCCCTTAGGGCAAGCAGTGAGCGGGCAGATTCCACTCGTCCACTCCAGAACACATTCCCCGCACTGCACACAGACCTCAGAGAACACGCCGGGCGACATCTCCTGCCCCATGAACAGCGTATCCAGGGCCGGATAGACAGGCTTGTCGGTGTAGAGAGCCAGGGCCTGCACGCCATAAGCGCAGGCCATTACCAGGATGCAATCGGCTTCCTCGATCGCCTTGGTGTTTTCCGCCACCGCTTGCTGATCCAAAGCGTCGCAAACGGTGGGAATCACAACCGACCCGGTGACCGTCTTGCCGAGGTTAGTCAACTTCCTCTCCATGTCCAGCAGTTCGGCCTTGCCGCCGGTGCGGCACATCGTGGCACAGGTGCCGCAGCCTACGATGAAGACCCTGGAATTCCCATCCAGCATCCTCTCGATCTCGGCCAGCGCTTTCTGTCTGGTGATCGCCTTCAAAGCAGCACCGCCTCGCTCACCGTTCTATTCACGAATGTGGGTATCGTACTCTTCACTGAAGTACCGGAGACTGTCCATCAGGGGAACAGGAGCAGCCTGACCCAGCCCGCACGACGACGTCAGCATCATGGCGCCGGACAACTGCTCCAGTGCCTTCAGATCCTTCCGGAACCCCTTTCCATCAACGATCCTGGCCAGCGTTTCCATCATCGCCTGCGTGCCCTCGCGGCACGGCGCGCACTTCCCACAGGATTCCTCGGCAAAGAACTGCATCGTCCGGTAAATGATATCCACCACATCCCTGCCTCTGTCAAAGACAATGACAGGCCCCGCTCCCAGCACAGTCTCATAGGAGAGCGGGACCTCCATCCTGTCCGCAGGCACAATCCTGCCCAAGGCGCCGCCAACCTGGACCATCTTAACGTCTCCGGCCAGCGCGATCTCATGTGCCAACTCGTTTAGGGAGCTCCCCATCTCCAACTCATATGTCCCTGGGCGTTCAACGTCACCACTGATGGAGAATACCTTCGTCCCCTTACTCTGCGGAGTCCCCATCTCGCAGAACCGATCAGCCCCCTTCGCCATGATCCACGGCACGTTCATCAGGGTCTCGACGTTGTTGATCACCGTCGGAAAACCCAGCAGCCCTTGCGACGGAGGGAACGGCGGTCTGACCCGCGGCTCGCCTCTACGCCCCTCCAGCGACTCCATAAGGGCCGTCTCTTCGCCACACACGTATCCACCATTGCCCAGCCGCAGTTCGATTTCCAGAGCCTGTCCACCGCCGTCAAGCAACCCATTCCGATTGACTTGAGCTATCGCATGCGCCATCAAACCCGCCAGATGGACATACTCCGAGCGCAGGTAGATGTACGCCTTCGTTGCCCCGACAGCATACGCGGCAATGGCAATGCCTTCAATCAGCGTGAACGGATCCCCTTCCAGAATGTACCTGTCCTTGAAGGCGCCAACCTCACCCTCTGACGCGTTGCAGATGATGTACTTCGTCCTGCCGGGCGACCGCGCCGTCTCCTCCCATTTCAGCCCCGTCGGGAAGCCTCCGCCCCCCCTGCCCCGCAGCGCCGACCGCTGCACCTCGTCAATCACTTGCGCCGGCGTCATGCCGGACTGCACCCGGCGTAGCGCTTCGAATCCGCCCCGCGCCAAATACGAGTCGATATCCTGCGGGTCGATCAACCCGCAGTTCCTCAGTACCAGCGACTTCTGTGACAATGAACTTCCCTCGTCTCCCGGTCTACTGGTATCCCGCCAATATCACTGTCACCCTCTCAGGCGTGAGATCACCGAAGACATCGTCATCTATTATCATGGCCGGGGCCCTGTCACAAGCGCCAATACAGTTGACCAACTCCAACGAAAACAGGCCATCCTGGCTCGTATGTCCGGGTGTGATACCCAGTTCCCTCTCCACGGCCTCTATGATCGGCTGGTTGTGTTTGAGATAGCAGGGCACGCTCTTGCACACTCTGATGACATGTTTCCCCACTGGCCTCAGAC
>DAIQQD010000290.1:0-2276 GCA_036787015.1 Chloroflexota bacterium | reverse complement strand
ATCGTGACAGGCGGCAGTTCCAACATCGGGCGAGGCATCCTGTTGGGCTTCGCCGCGGAAGGCTCCAACATCGTGAACGCCGAAGTCGACGTGGAGCAGGGGCAGAAGGCCGTGGATCAAGCCAATGCCTTGGGCGGGCAGGCAATACTCGTGAAGACGGATGTCACCGATTGGGATTCCGTACAGGCCATGGTCAAGAGAACCCTGGAGCTGTTCGGCCAGATTGACGTGCTGGTAAACAACGCCGGCGGTCATCCTGGGCAAGCGCGGTTCATCAAGAAGAAGAGAGAGGAATGGGCCAAGGAGATCAATCTCAACTACTGGGGGGTCATCAACTGCATCAGAGCGGTGGTGGACAACATGATCGAGCGCAAGTACGGCCGCATCGTGAACATTGCTTCGGCCTCCGGGCAGATCGGCCTGGGAGGGATCGACTGCGCAGTGTACGGTGGGACTAAGGGTGGGGTGATCGCGCTCTCCAGGGCTCTAGCCTGGGAGTTTGGCGGGTACGGAATAACGGTGAACTGCGCTTCACCGGGGTGGATAGTGCCGCACAGCCCGGATGACACAGGAGCGAATAGCTTCTGGAAGAAGTGGGGCTATGATTACTTCACTCCTGAGAAACTGCAGGCAGCGACCAAGAGCTGGCCCATCAGGCGTCTCGGCAGGCCGGAGGACATGGCGCACACGGTGCTCTTCTTGGCTTCTGAGGGCGCCAGCTTCCTCACGGGCCAGACGATCTGTGTGGGTGGCGGGGTGGCGATGTGGTAAGGCTGCGGCGCGGAGGAGAAGAGAAAGACGAATTATGAATCATGAAGGATGAGGGATGGATTATGAGGCATTGGCCTTCGCCTTCTTTGAGATGGTGGTGAAGATAGCCAAGAGTTGATCGCATTCATCGCGCAGGTGGGCTACTCTTTCCTTGGGAACTATCGACGATTCGGCGAGCAGTTCAAGCCAGTATGCAGTCTCGTCGAGTTCCTTGAGGCAGTCCCCGATCTTGGCAATGAACTCAGGTTTCGAGCGCGAACGACTTGCCTCGCGGTAGTTCGCTCCAACGGATGTGCCGGAGCGTAGTACCTGTTTGCCCAACACCTGCGCTTCGGTTGACTTTGGCAATGCGGAATACATCCGAATCACCTGTAGCGCAAATTCCTTCGTCCGAATCTGCAAGTCCTCTTTCTTCCCTTCACCCTTCATAACTCATCCTTCATAGCCTACTCCTCGTCCTCTTCGTCCTCGGCCTTCACTAGGTCGATGGCGCTGAAGGGGCATTTCTCGGCGCAGAGGTTGCAGATATCCAGGCCGGGGGTGGCCCGCTTGCAACTCTTCCACTCTATGACATTGAGGTTCCCGTCAATGATCTTCATGGGTGGTGGCACGGGTGCGCGCTGGGCGAGTCGACCTCCCTTGGTGATGGTCATGAGCGCCCGGTTGCAGACGGTGACGCAGTCACCGCAGCCGGTGCATCTTGATTTGTCCAGAACATGGTCTGTGCCCTTGATGCGTTCGCCTTCTCCAAGGAGGTCCTTCAGTATCCGGCAAGAGTCGGCGAACTCCTCCGTGAGCAGAAACGGGCAATCCTCGAGCTTCTTGCTTCGGCTGATGAGGTCAAAGGCGAAGGCGTAGCAGGTCGCCAGGCCGCACTGCTTGCAGTTGGTGCGCGGCAGCATCCTCTGTATCTGGAGCGGCTGCAGGTCTTTCCTAGGCACGGTTCCTTCTAACGATCAAATCCGAGACCGCGGTGATGTGCTTCTCCGTGGGCATGACGCGGGCCCCGATGTGCTTGCCGGGCAGTGTTGAAGAGCTGGGTTCGTAGCTGCCCAGGCGGTTGGTGTATAGGCTGGAGGGCATGAGGCCCAGGCCCGCCTCGCACGTGACATCTGACTTGGCGGTGACGACCACCGCTCCCGCGGGGCCCGTCAGCTCGACTCTGGCGTTGTCCTTCAGCCCGAGCTTCTCCAAATCCGCCCTGGAGAGACGCACTACGGCTGCCTTTTTCTGGTAGGCGTCGCCCCAGCCGTCTCTCAGCCTGGCTATTGCGAGATGAACGTCTTCGTGCGCCACGATGGTCAGGACGGTCTCGTTCTGAGGCGAGGTCATGGCTGCGCCTTCTCCAGCAGTTGTCGCAGGATTGCTTCCTGCGTTGGGAAGCCGTCCTTGATCGGCTCCGCCAGCGCGACGCCGTCTCCATCCAGGCGCACCATGCTGCCCCTGCACTCCACACCGGGCACCGCCGATGGTATCACGATGTCGGCGGTGCCTGTGGTCAGCGT
>DAIQQD010000087.1:0-8271 GCA_036787015.1 Chloroflexota bacterium | reverse complement strand
CGACGGCCCGGTGACCATCCTCCTGGACAGCAAGGCGAGGTAGCAGCAGATGTAGGGTGGGTAGAGCGCAGCGAAACCCACCGTCATTGTGTCAACTGGCTATCTCAACCCTCTGGCCCTCACTTCACGCAACGTGTCATTCCCGCGGCGGCGGGAATACAAAGCCTTCCTTTCAACCCCCTTTGCCCCCCGCTCTTGGGGGATGGAAGAAGAGAAAGAAGGGGGAAACCCCCAAACCCTCGGCAGGGAGGAATCCCTGCACCCTCTTGGGATTTCGGATGTGGAGACTCGTGGTACTGTCAAGGGGCTTTGCTCCTCTGCACACCCCGTGTCTTGTAGTTTCGCGCAGGCGGGAATCCAGAGGAGCGGCTGCTGGGCGATTGCGCACAGTGCACCGACTGGAACCCCGCTTTGGCTAGGACGAGGCAAATGAGAATCGCCAGCCGAGTGCTCGGCTGGCGATTGCCCTGCAATGAATAACAGCGTGAGCCTATTCCGGCTCAGAGTCAGCTCTGGTCTCGGGCTCTGCCTCAACCTCCTCCGCAACCTCTCCTTCGCCCTCGGCGTCCGTCTCAGCCTCGCCCTCGCCCGCGCGCTCCAACTCGGCCACAATCTCGGCGTCGGGCGCGATCTGGGCTGCCGGTTCTTCAGTTCTGCTGTCCAAGGCCAACCCGGCATCCACTATCTGAGTGATCAGCTCCCTCTGGGGTGGCTTCGTCAACTCCAGCTCCTCCGGACTGAGGCATTGCGCAGGAATCAGTCTTCCGATGATCACGTTCTCTTTTAGCCCCACGAGCCTGTCCGTCTTACCGTTGATGGCTGCCTCCGTGAGTACCCGGGTGGTCTCCTGGAAGGAAGCTGCTGCCAGCCAGCTTTCAGCGTTCAGCGCGGCCTTGGTTATGCCCAGCAGTGCCGTCTGAGCCGTGGCGGCCTCGCCCCCCTCCGCCACCACCCTGGCGTTGGTCTCCTCAAAGGTGAAGCGGTCCACCAGGTCACCGGGGAGCAACTCGGTGTCCCCGGGAGTGTCCACTCTGACCTTCTGGAGCATGCGGCGCGCTATGACCTCAATGTGCTTGTCATTGATGTTCACACCCTGAGAGCGGTATACCTTCTGTATCTCGTCCACCAGGTAGCGTTGCGCCGCTTCACGTCCCTTGATCCGCAGTATGTCTTGGGGGTTGACATGACCCTCGGTGAGTTGGTCCCCGGCCTTCACATGTGCGCCTTTCTCAATGCGGATGCTCGCCGTGAAGGGCACAACGTATTCCTCTTCTTCTCTCTCCTCATAGCTGATGACGATGTTCTTTCCTTCAATGCTCACTGTGCCGGTGACTGGCGCCAGCAGAACAGGTGTTGTGGCTCCGGATTCCTTCTGCTTCTCCTTGCCTTTGCTCTTTGCCTTGGTCGTTTCCGCTCCGACCTTGGTGGCCAGGACGGCACCCACCTCTACCCTGTCTCCGTCGCGCACCAACACTTCCGCCTTCGGTGGGAGGGGATACTCGTTGCGATAGGACTCAGAGTTGGTAATCCTGATACGGTAGCCCTCGTCTGCTGATATGATCTCAGCGGTGCCGTCTATTTCGGAAAGGATAGCTTGTCCCTTGGGTATCCTGGCTTCGAACAGTTCTTCCACTCGAGGCAAGCCGGTGGTAATATCCAGACCCATGACACCGCCCGTATGGAACGTTCGCAGGGTCAACTGCGTACCGGGTTCCCCGATGCTCTGGGCGGCGATGATGCCGACAGTGGTGAGCATATCAACCAGGCGACCCTTGGAGAGATCCAGGCCGTAGCAGGCTTGACACACCCCCTGCCTCGATTGGCAGGTCAGCGGTGACCTGACATAAACCTGGTTAATGCCCGCGGCGACGATCTGTTTTGCCTTCTCCTCGTCTATCTCTTCGTTCTGGTCTACGATCGTCTTGCGATTCTTGGGATGGACTACCTTGGCTGCTGCCAGGCGCCACTGGATGCGCTCGGCCAGGGATGGCAAGAAGCTGTCCTTGGATTCCGTGCACCAGATCCCCAGCGTTGTGCCGCAGTCCTCTTCAAGGACTATCATGTCCTGAACGATGTCAACGAGTCGTCTGGTGAGATAGCCGGCGTCGGATGTTCTCAGGGCGGTATCTGCCAGACCCTTGCGGGCTCCGTGCGTGGAGATGAAGTACTCCAGCACCGAGAGGCCTTCGTTAAAGCTTGATCGAATGGGGAAGTCAATGATCTTGCCTGACGGGTCGGTCATCAAGCCACGCATGCCGGCCATCTGCCTGATCTGGGAGATGTTACCTTTGGCGCCAGACGTGGCCATCATGTATACGCTGCCGAAACGGTCCATGGACTGGGATACCAGGTCGGTCACTTTCTCCGTCGTATCCGTCCAGACATCCACTATGCCGGTGTAGCGCTCGTCATCGGTGATCAGACCGCGATAGTGCTGGTCCTCGATCTTGGCGACGATCTTCTCGGCCTCCTTCAGGACCTGGTTTTTCTCTTCTGGCACCTTCACATCACTGACGCTGATGGTGGTACCGGACCTGGTGGCATAGATGAATCCTAGGTGCTTTGTCTTGTCGACCATCTGGGCGGTGGCTTCGTTCCCACAGAGCTTCAAGCAGCGCGCGATGAGTTTCTTGAGCATGCTCTTATCGACGGTCTCATTTACGAACCCCAGCTCTTTCGGCAAGACGGAGTTGAATATTATGCGTCCCACTGTGGTCTTCAGCCGCTCGGCGCTTTCCGGGTGTCTCACTTCGATCTCGGCCCCCAGGGCTATCATGTCCAGGTTGTAGGCCAGTTCCGCCTCCCCGAATGAGCCGAACACCTGGCCCTCGCCCTTGGCTCCGCTCTTCAGCGACGTCAAGTAGTAGCAGCCGAGAACCATATCCAGGGTGGGGGCTACGACTGGCTCGCCGTTGCTCGGCAACACCATGTTGTGCGTGCTGAGCATCGCCTTTCTGGCCTCCATGACCGCGGCCTTGGACAGCGGAACGTGGACGGCCATCTGGTCGCCGTCAAAGTCGGCGTTGAAGGCCGTGCACACCAGCGGATGAAGCTGGATAGCGCTTCCTTCAATCAGCACCGGCTCAAAGGCCTGGATGCTCATGCGGTGCAGTGTCGGTGCGCGGTTAAGAAGCACCGGCCGTTCCTTTACCACTTCCTCCAGGATGCCCCATATCTCCGGCCTGGCTCTCTCCACCATCCTCTTGGCGCTCTTGATGTTGGTGGCGATGCCTTGCTGGACCAGACGGTACATTAGGAAGGGCTTGAACAGCTCCAGCGCCATGCGCTTGGGCAGTCCGCACTGGTGCAGCTCCAAATCCGGTCCCACCACGATGACGGAGCGCCCGCTGTAGTCGACTCGCTTGCCCAGCAGGTTCTGCCGGAATCGTCCCTGCTTGCCGCGAAGGACGTCTGATCGTGACTGCAAAGGCCGGTTGCCCACGCCGGTTATGGCTCTGCGCTGCCGGCCGTTGTCGATGAGAGAGTCTACTGCTTCCTGCAGCATTCTCTTCTCGTTGTGAATAATGATCTCCGGGGCGCCAACGTCAAGCAGCCTTCTGAGGCGGTTGTTGCGGTTAATCACCCGCCGGTACAGGTCGTTGAGGTCGCTGGTGGCGAATCGCCTGCCATCCAGCTGCACGATTGGTCTGAGGTCCGGTGGTAGGACCGGGAGCACGGTGATTATCATCCACTCCGGCTTGTTGCCGCTGCGCCGGAAGGCCTCTACTACCTGCAGCCTCTTGATGGCTTTCTTGCGCCGTTGTCCGGAAGCCGAGTTGATCTCCTCGTGAAGCTTGGCGTGAAGCTCGTCCAGGTTCTGCTTCTGCAGTATCGTCAGGATGGCCTGAGCCCCGGTGTCGGCCTCGAACATGTGCCCGTACTTGTTTCTCATGTCCCGGTACCGGCTGTCAGTGAGGAGCTTGAGCGGATACAGGTCTTCCACGTCGGTGATCTTGTCCTCGACCTCTTTCTCCGCCGTCATGCGGTCTTCCACACTGAGGTCGTCCCTCTCGGCCAGCTCATCACGCTCTTGTTTGAGTTCGGCGAGCGTTCGATCCCTGGCGGCCTCATCGACCTTAATGATCGTGTACTGCGCGAAGTAGATCACCCGTTCCAGACTGCGTGGCGACAGGTCGAGCAGCAGACCGATGCGGCTGGGGATTCCCTTCACGAACCAGCTGTGAGCCACCGGTGCCGCCAGGTCAATGTGGCCCATGCGCTCACGGCGAACCTTCGATAGCGTTACCTCGACACCGCATCTGTCGCAGCGTATGCCCTTGTAGCGTATCTTCTTGTACTTGCCGCAGTAGCATTCAAAATCCTTGGTCGGACCAAATATCCTCTCGCAGAAAAGCCCGTCTCTCTCCGGTTTCAGACTGCGGTAGTTGATGGTCTCGGGTTTGGTTACCTCACCCCATGACCAGCTCTTGATCTGCTCTGGAGAGGCCAGTGAAATCCGTATTCCGCTAAGGCTGTCAGCACTAAGCACAGGTCGTCCTCCTTGGAGATTGGCTTCTAGTCACTCTTTGGGTTGGGGCTGCCGCCCTCGCTCACGAACAGCTCTATGGAAAGGCCTAAGCTCTGCAGTTCGCGGACGAGAACATTGAATGATTCCGGCAGACCAGGAGGATGCACGTCTTCCCCCTTGGTGATGGCTTCGTAGGCCTTGGCTCGACCGGCTATGTCGTCGGACTTGATGGTGAGAAGCTCCTGAAGTGTGTGGGCGCCTCCGTATGCTTCCAGCGCCCAGACCTCCATCTCTCCGAACCGCTGCCCGCCGAACTGGGCCTTTCCACCCAAGGGTTGCTGCGTGATCAGAGTGTACGGCCCTGTGGAGCGTGCGTGGACCTTGTCCTCCACAAGGTGGATCAACTTCATCATATAGACGATGCCCACCGTCACCGGCTGATCGAACGGCTGACCGGTGCGGCCATCGTACAGTATGGTCTTCCCATGGATCGGCGGAGAGACGGATGCTTCTCTGCTTATCCTCTCCACCTGCTTCTGGACTTCCTCGTCAGTGAGCCCCTCTGTGTTGACGCCGAAGTCACTGAGCCAGAGGTGCAGGCATGCCCGCTTGGACTCGCTGTTGTACTCCTCACTGAGTACCACCGCCGGATTGAATCCCCGCTCCTGGAGCCATTCCCTGGCCCGCTCCAGCCGGCTTTCGGCGGTTTCGTTGCTGGTGCCGAAGTTAGCTTGTCTGACTATCCAGGCTCTCGCCAGGGCGTCCTCAACAACGTTGGTGTCGGCGCTCTCAAACACCGGGCAGTCTGCCTTGAACCCCAGTTCCTTGGCGGCCCAGCCGAGATGCGTCTCGAATATCTGCCCCAGGTTCATACGGGAAGGCACCCCGATGGGGTTGAGAACGATGTCTATGGGCGTGCCGTCGGGCAGGAACGGCATGTCTTCCACGGGCAGAATACGGGAAATGACGCCTTTGTTGCCGTGCCGCCCGGCCAGCTTGTCTCCCTCGGATGCCTTGCGCTTCTGGGCCACCCACACGCGCACCAGTTTGCTGACGCCCTCGGGCAGCTCATCCCGGTTCGTGAAGATGCGCACCGCGATCACCAACCCCCTCTCGCCATGGGGCACTCTCAGGGAGGTGTCTTTCACTTCGCGGGCCTTCTCTCCAAAGATCACCCGAAGCAGTTTCTCTTCGGCGCTGAGCTCCGTCTCACCCTTTGGAGTGATCTTGCCAACCAGTATGTCTCCCGACTCAACGTCGGCGCCGACCTGCACAATGCCCTCGTCGTCCAACTTGCGCAGGCTTTCTTCGCCCACATTGGGGATGTCTCTGGTGATTTCCTCGGCGCCCAGCTTGGTTTCTCTGGCCTCGACTTCGTACCGCTCTATGTGTATCGAAGTGAACTTGTCATCCTTGACGAGCTTCTCCGATACCACAATGGCATCTTCGAAGTTGTAGCCTTCCCAGCTCATGAAGGCGCAGAGCACGTTCTGCCCCAGAGACAGTATGCCATGATCGGTAGCCGAACTGTCGGCCAGAACCTGCCCGGTCTTGATCCTATCTCCCTTGTTCACGATAGGACGCTGGTTAATGCAGGTCCCCTGGTTTGTCCGCATGAACTTCATCAAGGGATAGCTGTGTTCCTCTCCATCGTCACTCCTGAGGATGATCTCCCTGCTGGTGACTGATGTGGCTTCGCCGTCGCTTCCGGAGATGACCAACTGCCCGCTGTCCCTGGCGACCTGCTGCTCCATCCCCGTGCCTACCACCGGAGACTCGGAACAAAGGAGAGGCACTGCCTGGCGCTCCATGTTCGAGCCCATCAGCGCGCGGTTGGCATCGTCATGCTCCAGGAACGGAATCAGAGAGGCTGAGATGCCTACTATCTGCTTCGGCGAGACGTCCATGAGGTCGACGTTCTCCGGTGACACCCTGGGGAACCCTTCTCCCTTTCTGGCTTCTATCTTGCTCTCGCGGAACTCATCATTGGCGTTGAGAGGGGCGCTGGCCTGGGCGACAACGTAGTCCTCTTCCTGGTCGGCCGACAGGCTGACGATCTCGTGTGAAACGAAAGGCACGACCTTGATCTTTCGAGCTGGCAATGCGGAGAGCTCCTTGGCGAGGTTGGAAGTAACGCGGGCTCCCTCCTTGGCGATGCGCTTGCCGTCCTGGTCGACCACCGTCTCTCCCAGGGTCCGGTTGAGCAGTTGGTCGTACTTGTTCTTCACTTCCCGGATGACCTTTCGATACGGCGTCACAATGAAGCCGTATTCGTCAATGGCCCCGTAGGTGGCCAGAGACGCGATCAAGCCGATGTTTGGGCCTTCAGGAGTCTCGATGGGGCAGATCCGGCCGTAGTGCGAATGGTGTATGTCGCGCACTTCAAATCCGGCGCGCTCTCTGGACAGGCCGCCGGGGCCAAGAGTTGACAGGCGCCGCTTGTGGGTCAACTCAGCCAGCGGGTTGGTCTGGTCCATGAACTGACAGAGCTGGGAACCGCTGAAGAAATCGCGGATGGCAGTGGTGATGGGCCTGGTGTTTATCAGAGCATTGGGGGTGACGGTGGCGGTGTCCACAATGCTCATGCGCTCTCTTACCATTCGCTCCAGGTTCAGCAGTGCCACACGCAACTGGTTCTGTATGAGCTCGCCAACCGTGCGAAGCCGGCGATTGCTCAAATGGTCAATGTCGTCAGGCGCTTCCTGTCCGTTGTTGACCATGATGATGTGGCGGACGATGTTCACCAGATCTTCGCGGCTCAACGCCAGCATGTTCGCGGTATCTGGTGCCTCTCCCAGTCGCTTGTTCAGCTTGTAGCGTCCCACCTTGCCGAGATTGTAGTGCCGGGGGTGGAAGAAGAGGTTGTTCAACAGATTCTTGGCGTTGTCGATGTTGGGCAGGTCGCCGGGGCGCAAACGCTTGTATATCTCCAGGATGGCCTCATTCTCGCTCTTGATGAACGAGTCCTGCTTGGCACTCGCGGCGATGAAGGCATGATCTGGCGAGTCGTCCACGTCCTGGAAAAGGGTAATCAACTCCTCGGTTGACGGGTATCCGATGGCTCTCAGCAGGGTAGTGACCGGGAAGCGCCTCTTTCCGTTGACCTTCACCCATATGATGTCCTTGCTGCTGGTCTCAAAATCGAGCCAGGACCCGTGCTCGGGTATGAGCTTGCCGTAGCATAGGTCACGACCTGTGGCCATGTCCGTTTCAATGGTCAGGTAGAGTCCGGGCGAGCGGATCAACTGGCTGACCACCACTCGCTCCGCGCCATTGATGACGAACGTGCCGGTGGGGGTCATCAAAGGGATGTCAGCAATGAAAATGTTCTGTTCCTTTATTTCACCTGTCTCTTTGACCACCAACTGCACTTTGGCGTAGAGCGGCGTTGAGTAGGTCAGGTCGCGTTCGCGGCAAGCCGGTATGGAGTTCTTGGGCGGACCCAACTCGCAGTTGACAAAGCGCAGCTCCAGCCGAGTGCCGGCCAAATCCTGGATGGCAAGGCCCTCAAACAGCTCTCGCAGGCCCTGCTCCAGGAACCGACGGAAGGAGTCAAACTGGATTTGGATCAGGTTGGGCAGATCGAGTACTGGCGATGTGGCGGCAAACGATTTCCTGGCGATGTCTCTTGAGTCAGATGGGGACACAACGGAAGTCAACTCGTACACACTCCTTTGCTGGGCACGATGCGCCAAAAGTGAAAAAGAAGGGGATCACTTAGCTAACAATGGGAACACGCAATGAGGATTTCGCATTTATGCGCAACATCTAATTATAGAAGCCCTCAAACCGGCTGTCAATAG
>DAIQQD010000289.1:0-2289 GCA_036787015.1 Chloroflexota bacterium | reverse complement strand
GAAGAGCAGAGTCGACAGGCTGTTCTCCCTCCACCCCTTCAGCCCCAGATGGTCACAGGGGCACCTCTGCACCTCACCCCGTTCCCGCCCCATCCAAGCCGAGATTGGACCGGCGCAATGGCGGGATGCCGACAACTGCGTAGGTCCATAAGATAAGAGTCCCTTTGTGGGCCTTCAGGCGCCGCCAGTAACCCTACAACATCACCTATACCCTATTGCCACCTATTGACAACACATGCTATAGTTGCATTACAGATACGAAGACGAATATAAGTCAAGATGAATACAAGGAAAAAGAACTTCACCCGCGGAGCGTTGATAACCATGACGGAGACTCAACGCACCAGGCTGGAATGGCTCGGGAAAGAGGTGGGTGTCCCACAAGCTGAAGTGGTCAGATTGTGCATCGAGAGCGTAACGCCGGCAGCACTACGGCAGATGATAGTCGAGTCCCATCAGAGGCAAGCCGAGGCAGTAATGAAGGGTGAGACCAACGGGTCACAGTTACCGCTCATCAACAACAAGCCCAAGCGGAGGCGTAAACAGAGGCCGTGAACACCAGAAGGGGGTACGCAGATGGGCAAGAAGCCAAAAGCTAGGCCAACTGGGAGAGACTACATCGCAAAAACTAAGCCAACTTGGAAAGACCATCTACGCTCTCTGTCGGAGCGTCTGCTTGCCGGGTCTTGGAAGTTGCGTTCGAAGGCCCGGCGGAAGTCTCGGGCAAGGTCGTGAAGAGAACATGAGCGCTTTCCAGAAGGAACTACCTGGGCCTAAGAGATAGTGGGAGTTTTGGAGAAGATGACATGAATGCCTCAGCCTCGGCCATTGGATACTTTCTGATATCCGTTGTTATAGTGATTGTCATAGTCGCAGTCATTATGTTTTTCAAGGGGATAAGGAAGCCCAAATCTTGAAGGAAAGGAGGCTGGAAAGAATGGCACAGGCGTATTGTGTGAAGTGCAAAAAGAAAGTGGAGATCCAGAATGCCAAGCAAGTCACGCTAAAGAACAAGCGCCCGGCGACCAAGGGTGTGTGCCCGAAATGCGGAACAGCAGTATTCCGCATTGGCAAAGCCTAGGCCTGTCAGCACAGAGCGGGGGCCACATTTGGCCAGTTGAGGCTTTGCTAAGTCTCAGAGGCATCGCAGAATCTAGTTGTCGGATGATTTGGCCAATGGAAGGAGGTGTTGAGTCCATGGCTATGAAGGCGAAAGCGAAGGCAGCTAAGCCGAAGGTTGCCAAGAAGGCGGCTAAGGCAAAGAAGGGCAAGAAGTAGACTAGTCCATTGACCTAGAAGAAAGCCCATCCTGAATACGGACAGGCTTTCTTCGTTTCTGGCAAAGATGCTGCCTCCACCGGTATCTTGCAGAACCCCAGGCTGTCCCTTCCCTCCCCCTTCAGCCCCAGATGGTCACAGGGGGCTCCTTTATGTCCAAGCTGAGATTCACAGCCTTCGTCTCGCTGAGGAGTCAACCTACGGTGAGCCTATTGGTTCACAAGAAGTGGCCTCTTGTGCCTAGTGCTACTCCTGGCACAGGGTGTAGATTGAAGGTAAATAGACTGGAGGCAGTCTGCCTCGCTGGTCTATCGGAAGGTCGATCGGACGGGCAAAGACGGGGGCGGATTTTGGAGGAAACATGGACATCGTATCTTCGGGCAACAATGATGGCAATGGATGGATCGACGGCAGCGTGACACAGGTCAACGTGGTGGTGTGCATCCTGGAGTGCACACTGAGCGGAACCACTTATCGCAGCCATCAGCAGCGTCTTCTGGATGTCCTACATAGTAGCCTTGTGGCGAACTCTCATCGACTCGGAAAGGAATTCGTGCCGCTCACGGATGTTGATCTATTCTTCCGCAGTGGGGAGAAGGAGCATCTGAAATCTACCCACGTCAACAAGTGGAGTATCCTCTTCGTTGCGGAGAGGAGTGGAGGTCAACCCAGCGCAGGCAATACCCCAGAAACGGAGAGGCCACTCTTCAAACCGAAGAAAGCGCTGTCTGCCAGGGTACGCATACCGCCATATGACCTTGTGGGGAAGATGCATTCCGACCCGGGTCAGGGGCTGGTTCATGTACTCGACGGAGGAGAGATGTTCTTGCCGATGACAGACGTCATCATCACACCTCCCTTGCTTACTGGCGAGTGGCAGTTCGGATTCGTGGCAATCAACAAGCATCAGATTGCCCGTATTGAAGAATGGTCGGGAGTGCCCCAGATACCCATCCCGGTTGCGCCCACGGTGCGCCATCGAAAGCAGATGGCGGCAAGGCAGCCCAAGCG
>DAIQQD010000288.1:0-2294 GCA_036787015.1 Chloroflexota bacterium | reverse complement strand
CATCTACATTGCCGATGGCCACCACCGGTACGAAACAGCGGCAGCCTACGAGAGAGACAAGAAAGCGGCCGATCCATATTGGAGTGGGGACGAACCGTTCAACTTCGTGATGATGACCCTCATAGGCGGCAACGATCCGGGGCTCATCGCTCTTCCCACGCATCGTCTGGTGAGATTGAAGGACGACCCTCTGGTCACGGGGCTGAGGGAGAAGATGAGCCGTCTGTTCCACATCGAGGAGATCCAACCGGCCGGCGCTACCCGGACCGAGGCGCTCAAACTCTGGCTTCATGCCCTGGCCAAGCGGGGTAGACGCCATGCTTCGTTCGGGGTCTACGGCCTGGCCAAGGACCGTCTGTGCATTCTGCATCCACGGAAGGACTCCATTGTGCACAACCTGATGCCGCGCGAGCGCAGCCGGGAGTGGAAGAGCCTGGACGTCTCGATTCTCCACTGGCTGATCCTGCGGCAGATGCTGGGGATAGATAATCCGCTGAAAGAGGCTTCCTGCCTGGAGTACACCCGTGACGGCGTAGAGGCCACCGAAAAAGTGGATGCTGGTGACTGCGAACTGGCTTTCCTGATGAACCCCATCCCCATATCGCGTGTCCTGGCCGTGGCCGACGCCGGCGAGAGGATGCCGCCGAAATCGACCTACTTCTACCCCAAGTTGCCGACGGGCCTTGTGATATATCCACTCTGGGATTGAGCGTTTCAGGTCCCGGATGCTCACCATCCAAAGATGATGAAGATTGGCGTGCTGGCTTTGCAGGGCGCTTTCGTGGAGCACTCCCAAGTGATCCAGCGACTGGGGGCGGAAGCCGTGACCGTTCGTCTGCCGAGCCAGTTGCCTGGTCTGGACGGCTTGATCATCCCCGGCGGCGAAAGCACGACGATGAGCCGGCTGCTGGCCGAATATCATCTGATCCAGCCGCTGAAGGAATTGGCCAAGGGCGGCCTGCCCATTCTGGGCACTTGTGCCGGCATGATCCTTATGGCCAAATCGGTTCCCGATTTCACGCTGCAGACGCTGGGGCTGATGGACATCACGGTGCGGCGCAACGCCTTCGGAAGCCAAGTGGACAGCTTCGAAGCCGATCTGGAGATGCCTGTCTTGGGCCAACCGTCATTCCATGCGGTCTTCATCCGCGCTCCCATCATTGAAGCAGCGGACTCCACGGTGGAAGTGCTGGCCAGGCTACCTGACGGCGCCGCCGTGGCCGCTAGGCAGGGAAAGCTGCTGGCCGTTGCCTTTCACCCTGAGCTGACACCAGATGCCAGGTTCCATCGGTTCTTTGTGGATACCGTCCGCTCCAGATAGCGTTTGCTGAGAAAACGCGAAGATCCTTCGGTGTGTCGCCTATTGGGGCGTGCGGAGGCGCGAAGCCCCTCCGCGTTTCTCATGATCCCCCAAGATTGGGGGTCCGGGGGTCGAAAGAGGATACGTACAGTGGCTTCTGTGGACTCTCCTTCTGGATTCCCGCCTTCGCGGGAATGACACAATGGGATCAGGCACAAGGGCTCACCCATGCGTATCGGGGTCTTCGTGGGCGTATCACCCTCGCCTCTCCTATGGAGAGAAGTTCGCCTTGTAGCCAAGGGCGTGCAGAGGGGCGCAGCCCCTCTGCGTTTCTTCTATCCCCCAAGATTGGGGGATAGAGGGGGTTGATGGCAGACGAGTGGGCCTTTGGCCAATGCAGGTCTCTTCCGGTACAATGGTGAACTGACGTTGGAGAGAGGAGAGAATCGAATGTACAAGAACATACTCCTTCCGTTGGACGGCTCGGAGATCAGCGAAAGCGCGATTCCTCATGTCGAGGCGCTGGCCTTGGGTTGTGAGGCAAAGAAAGTCACTATAATCCACGTGGTGGAACAAGAGCGGTATGAAGGAATGCTGGCCAGCGGGAAGCGTCCGGGGGTCTATCTCCAGAGAACCGCCAAGAAGCTGGAATCCAAGGGAATCCCCACGAATATCAAGGTGCTTACAGGCGATCCTTCTGAGGGCATCGTATGCTATGCGGAGAACAACCCTATCGACATCATTGTCATGGCCAGCCATGGCCGGTCCGGCGTGACCAGGTGGGCTGTCGGCAGCGTGGCCGACAAGGTCTTCCGGGCCAGCACTATTCCCGTCCTGATGGTCAAGGCCCCGAAATTACCCGTCAAGAAGAAGAAGTGACCGCACCTCGTGCCTCCCAAGAATCAAGATTGAGCCCAGAAGGATGGGATCGTAGAAGTCCACACCATCTCGCCGACGCTGAAGCTGATTGACCTCCAGCCCCCCATCCCTGGCT
>DAIQQD010000008.1:14485-24899 GCA_036787015.1 Chloroflexota bacterium | reverse complement strand
TGGCCTCTCCGGCTCCGTCTGGAGAGCCAACACCGGCTTTCACAACCCGCCTTACTGAACTCCAGTCGGGCGAGAGGCCGTCCTTCTCCAGCTCTCTGGCAATTCTGCGATAGCCGAGACCTTCTCTGTGGAGCAAGACAACCTTCGGAACCAACCATGGTGGTATGGCCCTTGGGCGGCCCGGCCTTCTCTCCTTAGGACCACGATCTTTCATGGCCTGATCATCACCAACCGTTCAGTCTGAGGCAATGTCTGCATGGCATGACTACCTGCGCCGTCGGCGCATTTTCACCTGAGAGCTCTGCTTGCTTCTCTGGTATGATGTTGCGGGGAGGCAAGGTCCTTCGAATGGGGGCGGGTCCACACTATCCTCCTTTCCTTGAGTTGCCAACGCCTCCCCGCATATCGCCGATCACTTCCTGGGCCGCCCTCCTCTGGCCCCCCACGTCTTGGCCATCCCGGGCCATTTCTCACGCATCCTGACCTGGCCTTTGCTTCCAATCACTGAGAAGAAGGAGCGCCCGTGCTTTTCTAGCGTGCGGCGGCCACCCCTCCTACCGGCCTCCCTCACGGTTGGCACCACGGACTCCCAGTTCTCGGTAACGTCTGACAATGAACTATGCCTTTCCACGTTCTTCACTACTGCTTGCAGAAAACAAAAAAAGGCCACTATGCGCTCAATTGGGCGCTTAGTAGCCTTTGACCGTTCTGCAAAACGGACGAGTCAACAAGAGTTGCGGATCGCACCTGGAATGTGACAGGCCTCCGCGTGCAGAGCCTTACTTAACCATTCAGTATTCAGTTGTTAATCTGCCCACTCAATCTTGAATTTACGGCATATCGGAAGAGTTGTCAACTCATCTCCGCCGAATCACAGATCCAGCAGCGACGACCACCGGTCTACTCCAACCCAAGCCTCTCGACCGGACTGGCGACGTCGATGGCCTGCAGAGCTTCTTCAATTCTAAGCCCCTGTGTATAGCGCCGAGTCATTTCCAGCGTCTTGTGGCCAAGGAGCAACTGAAGCATGAAGGGATCTTTTACCGCCCTCAAGTAGTTGACGGAAAACGTGTGCCGGAGTCGATGAACTGCACCGGGGCCATTGACTCCGGCGCGTTGCTTGATTCTACTGAAGGCGATGCGGATGCCACTTATCTTAATCCGTGTGCCTTCCTCGGTTAGCCATAGCCAATCTCTTGCTGAGCTTTTGACCCGCTGCTGCCGACGGGCTAGGTATTTCCACAGTGCTTTCTTCGTACCGGAGCTGAAGGCCACCGTTCGCGACCATCCGCCTTTCCCCAGGACAACGGCTCGACCTTTGTCCAAGGCTAGCTCGTCAAGCTTGAGATTGGCCAGCTCGGACAGCCGCATGCCAGAATCCACGAACAAGAGGATCATAGCTTTGTTACGGGCCGCCAGGAATTCGTCGCCGTTGGCAAAGTCGCGGTCACAGGCAGCAATGAGCTTCTTCATCTCCTCCTGGCTGTAGGGTTGAACCGGCGCCTCTTTGGGTGGAGAGACCCTTATATTGGAAAGAGGGTTCTCCACCAGCACCTTCTCCGCTACCGCCCAACGGAAGAATGTTCTCAGCGTCCTGTAGTAGCGCCACCCCCCAGTTTTGGACGGCTCACGGCAATTCTCTGATCCGTTCCCCACGGTGCCCCAGCGATTCCGGGCACCGCCGGCATAGGCCAGGAACTCGCGGAGCTTCCAGGCATCTATGGCTCGTGGGTCATCCGACCAGTCATGCTCATTGGCATACCAGAGAAAACGCCGGAGATTCGTCTGGTAGTAGTGGATCGTACCGGGCGTCTTCCGCTCAGCCTCGAGTGAGAAGAGGAAGCCCTGAACTAGGGATCGCAGGGACAACTGTTGAGCACTTTGCATCTTTCATTGCGGACCCGCCCCGGCACCATATTCAGAGTTGCCCTTGGTCTGCACTTGTGCTCGTGCAGCACTGGTTTTCTACTAGTTGCTCTTGGTCTGCAAAACCCTTCCGTGCTTGTTGGTAGCAGGGAGTGGATTTGAACCACTGACCAAGGGCTTATGAGTCCCCTGCTCTACCTCTGAGCTACCCTGCCACACCGAAAATCTAACACAAGCCAGCGCGGAGTGTCAAACGTCCCGCCTTCGATCGACCCAGAATGAGCGCGTGTTGTAGAATTGGATCAAGATGTACGACGTCATCGTGATCGGCGCCGGCCACGCCGGCTGCGAAGCAGCGCTGGCGGCCGCCCGCATGGGGTGCCGGACCCTCCTCTTCAGCATGAACCTGGAGAACATCGCCCTCATGCCCTGCAATCCCTCCATCGGCGGACCGGCCAAGGGCCACCTCGTCCGTGAGATCGACGCCCTCGGCGGCGAGATGGGCAAGGTCACCGACCAAACCTTCATCCAGATACGGATGCTGAACACCGGGAAAGGGCCGGCCGTGCAGGCGCCCAGGGCCCAGTGTGACAAGTGGCTCTACAGCTCAACCATGAAGCATGTCCTGGAGAGACAGACCAATCTCGACCTGAAGCAGGCCCTGGTCGATGATATTGAGATCCTCATCACTGACAGCGGCTCTCTGCCGGGCCTCAGAGTGACCACCCACCTGGGACACACGTACGAAAGCCGTACCATCATATTGACCACCGGCACATCGCTGGGCGGGCGGATCATTGTCGGAGACACGACGTATCAGGGCGGGCGCTCCGGAGAGCACGCCGCGGTGCGCCTGTCGGAGAGCTTGAAGAGGCTGGGCATCAGCCTCGGCCGCCTGAAAACGGGCACGCCTCCACGCGTGGACGCCAGAACCATTGATTTCACCCGGACGATTCTTCAGCCGGGGAGCGAGGCCCCCCTCCACTTCAGCTTCACCACCAATGGCCCCCATAACCCCAGGTTCCTTTCCGCACCGCCTAATCCCGTGTATCCCAGAGGCACTCCGATCGAATGGCGGCCGCAACTGCCGTGCTACCTTGTCTCCACCAGCCAGAAGACGCACGAGGTGATCCGCGCCAATCTGCACCGCGCACCTCTCTTCACCGGCGTGATCAAGGGCATCGGCCCGCGCTACTGCCCGTCCATCGAGGACAAGATCGTGAAGTTCGCCCACAAGGAGTCTCACCAGTTCTTCCTGGAGCCGGAAGGATGGGAGACCACCGAGGTCTACGTTCAGGGCGCCAACACCAGCCTGCCGGAAGACGTGCAACTGGCCATGCTCCGCTCCATTCCGGCCCTGGAGAAGGCGGAGATGATCCGGGTGGGCTACGCCATTGAGTACGACTTCGTGCCCCCGTCGCAGACCGGGGCCAGCCTGGAATCCAAGACCGTGCCGGGGCTGTTCTTCGCCGGCCAGATCAACGGGACCACCGGATACGAAGAGGCCGCCGGGCAGGGGCTGATCGCCGGCATTAACGCCGCCAACCTGGTCAAAGGCAGGCCGCCGCTGATCCTGCATCGGGACCAGGCCTACCTCGGCGTCATGATCGATGACCTGGTTACCCGCGAGCTGTCCGAGCCGTATCGTCTCTTCACCTCCCGGGCCGAGTACAGGCTCCTGCTTCGGCAAGACAACGCCGACCTGCGGCTGACGCCTATCGGCCATGAGTTGGGCTTGATTGACCGGAGCCGCCACGAGGCCGTCGAAGCCAAGAGGGAGGCCATCGCCGGTGAGATCAAGCGCCTGAACAAGACGCACTTTGTGCCTGCCGGTGACGAACGCAGCACCAGCGGCGCGGCCTTCCTGAGGCGGCCAGAGACGCGCTATGAAACGCTCCTGTTGATAGGCATCGGAGCCAGCGAGCTTGGCAGCGACGTCAGAGACCAGGTCGAGATTGAGGTGAAATACCGCGGTTACATCGACATGCAGACCAAGGAGATCGACCGGATCAGACGCCTGGAGGAATGGCACATCCCTCCTGACGTTGACTACGCGCGCCTGACCGGCCTGCGCTTCGAAGCCGGCCAGAAGCTCAGCAAGTTCCGCCCGGCCACCGTGGGACAGGCTTCCCGTGTGGACGGCGTCACACCCGCAGATATCGCCATCCTGCTGGTGCACCTGGAGAAGGCGGGAAGACGTTGAACCCGCCCGCCAACCTCATCCTGCACAACGCCAACATCATCACCCTGGACGAATCGAGACCTAGAGCGACTGCCACGGCCATCAGAGGCAACCGGATCGCGGCGGTGGGCACTGACGCGGACATCTTCTCCCAGAAGGGGCCGAAGGCGGAAGTCATCGATTGCCAGGGCAAGACGGTGGTGCCTGGGTTCAATGATGCCCACTGCCACCCGATCGCCCTGGCGGCCAGCCTGCTGGCCGTGGACTGCGGGCCGGCGGCCGTCCGCAGCATCGCCGACATCCAGGAGGCCATCCACCGGCGGGCCAGCCAGACTCCCAAGGGCCGCTGGATTCGGGCCACCGGCTACAACGAGTTCTACCTGGCCGAGAGGAGGCACCCCAACCGCCGGGACCTCGACCAGGCATCGCCGGAACACCCTGTGAAGCTTTCGCATCGATCAGGCCATGCCTGCGTCCTCAACAGCAGAGCGCTGGAACTACTCAGCATCTCTGCGAAGACAGAGGAGCCACCGGGCGGGATGATGGAGAGAGACCTGGACACGGGTGAGCCCAACGGCCTCCTCTTCGAGATGAACACCCTCGTTGATGGGAGGATTCCCCCCCTCACCGAGGGTGAACTGGAGACAGGCATCAAGCTGGTCAATGAGGCGTTCCTGGCCAACGGCATTACCTCGCTACAGGACGCTACCTGGAACAACAGCGCCGGCCGCTGGCAGTCCCTGCGCCGCCTGAAGGAACGCGGGGCCTTGCTGCCGCGGGTATCCATGATGACCGGGGCTGACGCGCTCGAAGAGAGACCGTCGTTCAGCCAGGGCAGTTCAGTCGACGATCTCCGCCTGGGCCCGGTCAAGATCATCATTCAAGCGGCTACAGGCTCGCTCAACCCGCCGCAAGCCGAGTTGAACCAACTGGTTCTGAGAGTGCACGGAATGGGACTGCAACTGGCCTTCCACGTCGACGAGGCGGGAACACTGGAGGCAGCCCTCACGGCCCTGGAGCTGGCCCTCCGCAAGGCTCCACGGCCAAACCACCGCCACCGCCTGGAGCACTGCTCTGTCTGCCCTCCTCATTTGATGAAGCGATTGAAGGAAACCAACGCCATGGTGGTCACTCAGCCACCGTTCATCTACTACAGCGGGGAGCGGTACCTGGCCACGGTGCCGCCGGATGACCTCCGGTGGCTCTACGCCATCGGCTCGTTGCGTGCCACCGGCATCAGAGTGGCCGCCAGTTCCGACGCGCCGGTAGTTCCCTTCAATCCTCTGGTGGGCATCTGCGCCGCCGTGACCAGAAAGACAGCCTCCGGCCAGACCCTGCTGCCACATGAGAGCATCCCGCCGCTGGAGGGACTGCGCTTGTACACCATTGACGCGGCCTACGCCTGCTTCGAAGAGAGCGCCAAAGGGTCAGTCAGCCATGGCAAGCTGGCGGACCTGGTCGTCTTGAGTGCGGACCCCACCACGGTGCCGCCAGATCAGATCGGAGAAATCGAAGCGCTCGCCACCATTCTCGACGGCAAGGTGGTTTGGCAGAAGTGAGCCAGTTCGACTACACGGCAGCCGTTGACTACATCCTCAGCTTCGCCGACTACGAGAGGATCTCCCGCAGTTCGGCCATCTTCGATACCTCCCGGATAGAGACCTTGCTGGAAACTCTGGGCAAGCCGCATCTGGCCGCCGAGTCAGTTCACATCGCCGGCACCAAGGGCAAGGGAAGCACCGCAGCCATGATTGCCTCCATTCTGACCGCCTCCGGCTACAAGACCGGACTCTACACTTCGCCTCACCTCCACAGCTTCACGGAGAGGATTCGGATCGACGGGGAGCCTATTCCGGAAAGCGAGTTCGCGGCTTTGGTTCAGGGGCTCAGGCCCAGGTTCGACTCCTTCAACCGGCTGGGCGTTCACGGTGAGCTGACAACCTTCGAAATGCTCACCGCCTTGGCCTTCGTTCACTTCAAACAACAAGCGGCCGACTTCCAGGTGCTGGAGACCGGGCTTGGCGGCCGTCTCGATGCCACCAACGTTGTCCAGCCGCGCGTATGCGCCATCACTTCGATAAGCCTGGACCATACCGAGGTTCTGGGAAACTCACTGGCCCAGATAGCCGCCGAGAAGGCCGGGATTATCAAGCCGGGCTGCGCGGTAGTCTCTGCCCCCCAATGCCCGGAAGTCCACAGTGTTATGTCAAGCGTCTGTCATGAGCGAGGGGCCAGGCTGATAGAGGTCGGCCGGGACATCGTCTGGCGCCTAACGGAGCATAGTGATTCCCGTCAGTCCTTCGGCCTGAGTGGATTGAGAGGAAGCTACGACCTCACCATCCCACTGTTGGGCGAGCATCAGTTGGACAATGCCGCTGTGGCCGTGGGCGTCGCCGAGGTGTTGGCTGAACTCGGCGCCGGGATATCGGCCGAAAGCATAGCCACCGGGCTGTCGCGGGTTTCGTGGCCCGGCCGGCTGCAGGTCCTGCGACGTGATCCGCTGCTGGTTGTGGACGGGGCACACAACGCCGATTCGGCAGAGAGACTGGCCAAGGCCCTTCCAGAGTACTTCCGCTTCGCCAAGGCCATCCTGGTCATCGGGACATCCCGGGACAAGGACATCGCCGGGATGGTTGGCGGGTTGCTGCCGCTGTTCACTGGGGTGATCGTGACTCGATCCAGGAATCCGCGTGCCACCGATGTCTCCGCGCTAGCGGCGGAATTCTCCAGAAGGGGTGTGAAGGCAAAGGAGGCGGAGACTGTAGAATCAGCAGTGGAGATGGCTCTGAGGGAATCCGGCCCTGGGGATCTCGTCTGCGTTACGGGTTCGCTCTTCGTGGTAGCGGAGGCTATTGAACACTTCGAAGCCAACAGGATACGGATTCCCCCCGGCTGACCTCGTCAACCAGGGAGAAGAGCTACCGTCAACTAGCCGAGTTGCGCCGAGAGCGCCTCTTCGGGCAGCATCTCAGCGAGGATTCTCTGCAGTGCCATCGTGTGGCTGCAGATCCCTTCGGAAGTGAAGTGGTGACACGAGCAGGTCCACTTGCCCTGCCTGAATGTGAGAACATACTCGTCGTTGTCACCCCGGAACTTCACTGTCAGCTCGGCAAACCTGACGCGGTCTCTCTCTTCGGCGTAGCGCTTGGCTTTCTCGATCTTGCCTATCAGGCTAGACTGCATGCCGCTCCTTACCAGTCTTTCCCTGATTCTAGTCCTACGAGCTGATAAGGTCAACACATGCCAATGGCTGAGAATGCAGACGCCGCTCAGTAAGTGGCCTATTCCTGAACGTCGGTCCGGAATGCCCGGCCGCAACGCAACCGACTCTCTAGCCAGCCTCGAACGTGAGGCTGCCAAGGGAGCCGGCGAACCGCGACATTTCCAACCGCAACCGGCAGCAGTTCCGGGCTTCCGCTACCCCTCCATTGAGCCCATCATGCCGTACATAGTGGACACCAGTGCGACAGCCAGGAAGGCCACCATCCCGCCCAGGACTAGGCCGAAGATGGGCGTTATCAGACCGGTCATGGCGGACGTCCGCTCGTCCGCGTCCATGCCGTAGCTCACGGCCACAGTATCCATCGTGTTGTCCAGATTCCCCGTGCTTTCCCCGACTGACGCCATCTGTACCAAGAGCGACGGGAATATCGCCCTCTGCGACATCGGGCGGGCCAACCCCTGGCCCTGCAGCATCTCCTGCCTCACCTCAGTCAGGGATTTGGCGATGACCCTGTTCTCACAGGATTGCGAAGCCAGAGTCATTACTTCCGGCAACGGCACCCCGGCACGGAACAGGGTGGATATCGTGGCAGCGACCCGCGAAAGCTCGCTCATTACTATGATCTTTCCGATCAGCGGTATCCGCAGCATGAGCTTGTCGCGTTGGTACTTGCCTGCCTCTGACCTCGTGAGAGCAAAGGCCACAACAAGCGAGAGAACCATGCCACCAATAATGTATAGGCCCCAGGCGCGCAGGAAGTCGGTGATGCTGAGCAGGATTTTGGCAGGAAGAGGGACATCCGAACCCAGTTCGTCATACAGCCCTTGCATGGCCGGCATTATGAATGTCACCATGACGATAATGACGAGTACCATGAGGACGGAGACCATGGCTGGATACATCAGGGCGCCTTTCACTTTCTTGGCCGAGTTGGCGTTCTTTTCGATATGGTCCGCCATCTGACGC
Organism: Chloroflexota bacterium; assembly: GCA_036787015.1. GTDB lineage: Bacteria > Chloroflexota > Dehalococcoidia > UBA2247 > RBG-13-53-26 > JAFGCL01. Next base: position 16,662 of record DAIQQD010000008.1, on the reverse strand, counting down.
AAGGCCTTCTCCAGGTTGCCAGTCTCCTCAGCTACGGCGATGGTGCGACAGTAGAGACCTGAGAACGCCACGGGGTGTTTGGCGAAAGCCTGCGACGGCTTCATGCCATTCCTGATATCCGAGGTGATCTCTGTCACAACCCTCTTCAGACCGCGGTTGGCGATCTGGCTCTCCAGCAAGTCCAGGGAAGCGGCAATGTCGAATCCCGACTCTATCATCAGCGCCAACTGCTTGGAGAACATGATTATCTCCTTGCTGCTGATCTTGTAGCTGGCCCCCCTGATCTTATCCATGTCCAGAAGAGGCTTGGCCAATTTCAGGCTCACCGTCTTGAGGCCACTGAGGGTCAGCATGTCCTGCGCCACCGTTTCATTCGGCGCATCGACCTTGCCGTTCACTAGTTGCTTCTGTTCGTTGTACGCTACATACTTGTAATTCATCTCTCCCTCCATATTCGCGGTTCAGCATGCCGAACCGCCTCTTGATTGACCCCCAGGGAGAACTCGCCTAGACCAGAATCAATGGACGCCCGAGCCATCAGTCCCCTAGTCGATTGAGTACGCATTTCGCAACACCTCAGATACTGTTGTTTGACCTGCCTTCACCTTCTGCATGCCGTCCTTAAAGAGGGTGACCATCCCATCCTTGACGGCCTGATCCCGCAACTCAGACGTAGTCGCTCCTTTCAGTATCAAAGCCCTCGCCGAGTCAGTCATTGCCAGTACCTCGTACAGACCCAGCCTTCCTTTGTATCCCGAGAAAGAACAGAGGTCGCAGCCGGAGCCGGACAGGTAGCTCTGCAGCTTCTCACCCATGACACTCTCATAGGCCGCTGCCTCCACCTCAGTAGGCTTCGTTTCTTGAGCACAGTTGGTGCACACCCTCCGTGCCATTCGCTGGGCAATGGTGCCGGTGATGACTGAGGCTACCATGAACGATTCCACACCCAGATCCAGCAGACGGTACACAACGCTGACGGCATCATTGGCGTGGATGGAAGCCAGAACAGTGTGCCCGGTAAGGGCGGACTTGACTGCGATGCCAGCCGTCTCGGCATCACGGATTTCGCCCACCAGTATAACATCGGGGTCAAGACGCATCATGGAGCGCAACACGTTGGCAAAGGTCAGCCCTGCCTTCGGGTTCACCTGAATCTGCTTGATGCCTTCAAAGCGGTATTCCACCGGGTCTTCCACCGTGATAATGTTGCGTGTCACCTTGTCCATAGTGTTCAGAGAAGCATAAAGCGTGGTGGTTTTGCCGGCCCCGGTCGGCCCGCTGACGCATATCATGCCAAAGGGTACCGACAGCATCTTCATGTACTTGTCCAAGGAATCCTTCGAGAATCCGAGCTGAGGCAACTCCATTATGGCCAGCGATTTGTCCAGAAGTCGCATCACCACCGTCTCCCCATGAACAGTAGGGCTGGTCGCCACACGAACGTCCACTGCTTTCCCTTTGACTTCAAGTGAGAACTGGCCGTCCTGCGGTCGCAGGTGGTCAGCGATATTGAGGTCTGACATGACCTTTACGCGTGAAGTGAGGGGCGGATGGATCTTGATGGGCAGCGACATGACCTCATGCAGAACTCCATCGATCCTGTAGCGGATGCGGAGCCTCTTCTCTTCCGGCTCGATATGAATATCTGAGGCTCTGGCCTTCACGGCTTCCTCAACTATGAGGTTCAGAGCTGCCGCCACGGGGGCATTGGCAGTCGCCGCCACCAGATCCACGCCGGCCGCCGCGTCGGCACCGGTCTCAATATGGGAGATCTGCTCGGCGATCTGGCCGAAACCCTTGTAGTTGAAGTCGATGGCGTCCGAGATCTCCTTCTTATCGGCTGCCACAGCCTTCACCCTCATCTTGCTCTGCATTTCCAGAATCTGTATGGTCGCGAGGTCACTGGCATTGACCATGGCCACTTCCAGCACATTGTCAGTCACGCCCATCGGCAGCACAGTGAACCTTCTCGCGGTAGCTTCCGGAATCAACTGCAGCGCCTCGGGACTGGTGGCTTTCCGCAACTTGACTTTCGGCTTCTCCACTACCTCCTCAACCGCAGGCTTGGGCGGTTCAGGCATCTTCCCTGGGATCTTTGCCTGCCCTGCCGGGACCGCGCGTTTGTCAACGCCGGGTTTGTCCGCACCCAGCTTCGGGGATTGGATCCCCGCGGGAGC
>DAIQQD010000008.1:0-14385 GCA_036787015.1 Chloroflexota bacterium | reverse complement strand
GGAGAAACCTCCACCTTCGTCACAGGCACGACCACTTTGGCCTGACCGCCCTTATCAGATGCCTGTGCCGGAGCCTTCGCTTCAACGGGCTTCGCCTCCGCGGCGTTCGGCCTCTCGGCCACCAGCACGGCCTTGGCTTCTGCCGGTTTGACCTGCGGCAGAACCGCCGACTTGACCGCGGATGGCCCCGGTTTGACCTCGGGGTTCTTGATCTCGGCGGCCTTTGCCTCGACGGCCTTCACGTCAGGAGTCCTGACACCGCCAATCTTGTCCGCTGACAGTACCGGAGCAGCCACTCCGGCTTCCACACGCGGAGCTTTTCCATCTGCCGGCTTCTCCGCCACCGGCGCAGCCTTGGTCTCGATGGACTTCGCCTCAGCCGTCTTCACCTCAAGCCCTTTGACCTGAGCCACTGCACCCGCCACAGGGGCACCAGCTTCGGAACCCGCCTGTGCCGGGTCCTTCTCCACTGGCTTCGGCCTCACCTGCGGCCCCAGGAATTGATCAATGACGCTGCGCATCGAGAACGCCCTGGCGGGATAAGGCGACTCCGCCGGAGGAATCACCGGACCGGCCCCTGGCTCAGTGCCAGGGGGCGCAGCGGCTCTATCCGGGGCCGGGCTCGACTCTTGGCCAGGCGTCACTTGCTTGGATGATTTCACCTCGGAGACAAGCATGACCCGCTTCTTGTCCCCGGTCTTCTCCGCTGCGGGATCTGATGCCTTGGGCGACTTGTCCGCGTCCACGGACCCAGCCTCGCTCTGACCCGTGCCCTGTTTCGGAGAAGCAGCCGGCGAAGAAGCGACAGCATCAGGTGCCAACTCCTTCCGCCGCCCGTCGAGGCTGACTATCTCAATCCTCTTCTGCTCTGCGAGCTTCTTGGCCTCATCCGTCAGCTCTTTTGGAACCAGCAGCAGCTTCTCGGTTATGCCAGCATCCCGGCACTTGTCGGCGAAGGCCGTGAGTTGTGTCTTGTCGACGCTGTCGCTGGACAGGTAGTCTACTCCCAGCCTGGACAGCATGAAGCCATCGTCCCACAACGCCATGGCCCCGAACACATGCTCCGTGCCGGAATCGCCGACTACTTTGACCGACTCATCGACTCGATAGCCGAGCGTCTTCAGCACCAGGTATACCTCAGACTTCTGCAGGAAGGCTGACTGCACGTCCTTTGCCCCAGGACGGGATGCCGGAGCGCGATTCAGGAACATCTGCACCGCTTGCTCGTCAAAGACCTCAACTCCGTCCTTCTGTGCAAACTGACTGGCCACGAAACTCAGACGAGGCATGGCAATCACCACAGAACGATCGATTTCACACTCAGAGCACTTGTCCTGAAAAGCAAAGAGCTTATGAAGGCTCGTCTCCGGGTCTTCCGCATCGTTGATAACCTCAACAGCAGCCAGCAAGTTCATAAAGCCGTCCCGGCGTAGCACCAGGTAGTCAAAGGTATGGTCGGCGAAAGACTTGCCGCGAAGCGCGGCATTGGGCCGAACCTCATACCCCTGCGACCTCAAGCGCTCAACTAGTTTTGCAACTGTCTGATCCGACTGTTTCTGGGCCAACAAATCCACCACTCCTAGCAGCTAGTGAGCGTGCTACCCCGATGCTATCCTAAGTCCCGAGATGCTACCTGTCAATAACAAAATCCCCTCATCCAAAGCTACGGCGCGGTTTTGTGACAAAATTGATAACGCTCTGAAGCGTGCCGGCGGCCGGCGCGGACGACGGCGCCGCCGGGGGATGCCATCTCCGCTGTGCCGGTTGAGTTGGACATGCGCGGCGGACTATAATCTGGTTGAAGGGAGAGTGGGTTGTCTGTCACGCGTCAAAGGACATCCTGCGGCGCGTGCGTTTCTTTTCCCTCGGCAATCCAGTGAGTTGGGGCCGGAGTTGATTCCCCGCTCTGGTACCTCGTGGGCCACCCTGCAGTCAACTGACAGTCAATGCATCCCAGCCCAGAACTGAGGTAGAAGTGTCCTATCCGGACAGCATGCTGAGTCAAGTGACCAAGCCAGGTCGCTACACGGGTGGCGAATGGAACAGCGTCGCGAGAGACTGGTCAGCCGCCGAGGTCAAGGTGGCCCTGGTCTATCCGGATGTCTACGAGATCGGCATGTCCAACCTGGCATTGCCCATCCTCTATGAGATACTGAACAACCGGCCCGGAGTCCTGGCCGAGAGGGCCTTCGCCCCCTGGGTGGACATGGAGGCTGCCATGCGCCAGGCCGGAATTCCGCTCCTCAGCCTGGAGTCTAAACGACCGCTGGCTGAATTCGACATGATCGGCTTCTCTCTGGGCTACGAACTGACCTACACCAACGTCTTGAACATGCTCGACCTGGCCGGCATCCCGGTGCTTGCCGCTGACAGATCGGACTCTGATCCGCTCATAATCGCCGGAGGCAGTTGCGCCCTCAACCCCGAGCCAATGGCCGATTTCATTGATGCCTTCGCCATCGGGGACGGGGAGGAGTTGGCAGTCGAGATAGTTGAGAGTCTCCGTAGATGCAGGCGGGATGGCTCCAGAAGAGATGAGGTATTGTCCCGGCTGGCGGATATCCCAGGGGTCTACGTTCCCAGCTTCTACGAGGCACACTACGACCCGGAAGGCAACTTCGCCGGACTTCGGCCGGCGAAGGCAACGGTCAGACCAAGCGTCCGGCGGCGAATAGTGGCGGAGTTGCCGCCGCCGGTCACCAGACCGGTTGTCCCCTACATCTCCGTGATCCACGACCGCGGATCGGTAGAGGTGCAGCGCGGCTGCACGCGCGGCTGCCGTTTCTGCCAGGCCGGCGTCGTCTACCGCCCGCAGCGACACCGGAGCCACCAAGAGGTCCTCGAAGCTGCCAGACAGCTCATCAGCAACTGCGGATACAATGAGATCTCTCTTGTCTCGCTGACCACCACCGACTATCCCGGCATCGACTCGCTGGTGAACAGCATGATCGAAGAACACAGTGATTGCCGGCTGACGCTGTCCCTGCCCAGCCTGCGCATCGACGGCTTCTCGCTTGAACTCATGGAGTCCCTTCGTTTCAACAAGAAACCCGGGCTGACCTTCGCCCCAGAGGCCGGTACGGAGCGGCTGAGACGGGTCATCAACAAGGCCGTGCCGGATGACAAGATCGTGGAGACCATCGCCGCTGCGCTGGCGAAGGGATGGACCAATATCAAACTCTACTTCATGATCGGCCTGCCAACCGAGACCATCGACGATGTAGAAGGCATTGTCCACATCGTGGACAGGGTAAGACGAGAAACAAGGAAATCCTCGCCCAGAATCAGAATCAGCGCGTCCACCTTCGTGCCCAAGGCTCACACTTCATTCCAATGGGCAGCCCAAGACAGCCGGGAGGAACTGAAGGCCAAACATGACACTCTGAGAAACGGCCTCCGGCGTGCCAAGGCCCACCTTTCCTGGGATGATCCCGAGACCAGCCTGCTGGAGACGATCCTGGCCAGGGGAGACCGCCGGCTCGGCAAGGTAATCCACTACGCCTGGCAGGCAGGGGCCTCCTTCGATGCCTGGAGTGAGCGCTTCAAGTACGACAACTGGCTTAGCGCCTTCGACAAGGCTGGGGTTGATCCTGCTTTCTATGCCCACCGCCAGCGCCCGCTCGATGAGGTCCTGCCATGGTCTCACATAGACGTTGGTGTGAATCCAGCCTTTCTCAGGCAGGAATGCGAACGCACCTACCAGGGCATAGAGACTCCCGACTGCAGAATTCAGTGCAGCGCCTGCGGTTTGGAAGTGCAAGAAAGCATCTGCCAAGTCGGATGCAAAGGGGGCGGCTCAATCAGCAAGTGACCGAGGGCGGGGCACAGCGCTAGCTGTCGTCTCCCTCGCTACCCACCTGGGTCTTGGCTATCTCAATCCACTGCAGGTATTCCGCAGAAACGCCCATGGCCTGAGAAGCCTCCAGATCAACCTCATACGGCTCGCCAACGAAGACCTTGCCACAGGGCTGGATCTTGCCCACAGAGGGTTCGCCCTTGCCGATGAACTTCTTGCGTCCGTCGATGACCCCCAAGTCAAAAGGCAATGTGAAATACAGGTCAGCCAGAACCTTGTCCATCCCCAGATCCTGCAGGGCACCCCAGGCGGAGCCATTGCCTCCCTGGTACTTGCTCACCGGCAGCAAACCGAGAAGGTTCTTGATAGTGAAATCGCCCTGTCTTCTCATTATCTTGAAGGGCGTTATGCTGATGAGGTAGTCACAGTACAAAATCACGTTGGGAACCCAGAACGTGGGAACGGCAAACGGGCGAACCAGCGGGTTCTCCACCTCAACCAGGACGGAGTCTCTCACATCGAGCGCAATGACCCTGGGAAACTCATACCCCAGCGTCTTGTAGATCGGCTTCATCTCCTCCTCACAGGGACTGCCTTCGAGCAGGATGATGTCAGCCTCGCTGACGGCCCTGATGGACGTGATGACCCTTTCCAGGATCTCTCTGCTGGTGGTGGCAGGGTATGGCACCGCGTAGCCCGCGCACGGTTTGATGAGGATTCGCCTGGCCCATCTCACACGCGGCGGCAGCTCAAATACGAAATCCCGGGCGTCGAGAATCAAATCTCTCCCCTCCCCAACCACTTGCCCACCTGACCTCCTACCCATTTGCAGACCAACGATGCCATCAACGTATGCTGTTCGGCTTTCCGGCAGGGCTGTACCTGAGGTGCTCGAACCTGTTACCCATCAGACGATCTGGCTCCAACTGCGGCCCGGGCCGTCACCAGGGCCTTTTCCAGCAAGTCAACCAGTGCTACACCATCAAGGCTGGAGAATTGCGGCACGGTGACATCCAACTGCTCATCGGTCACCACCGCGAACAGCTTCTCTGGCGGGGAGACCAGATTGCCCAGTTCCCTCCGGTGCACTTCGATCTTCGGTACGTCGCTCTCTTTGAAGCCTTCAACGAGAACAAAGTCAAACTTGTCGCCAAGCATACCAATCACGTCTTCAAAAGTGGGCGGATGTGTGGTCCTTTGCAGAAGAGCCAGTCTTTGGGAGGAAGCCAGCAACACCACATCACTCCCGGCTTCGGCCAGCCTCCAACTATCCTTGCCAGGATGGTCGAGCTGGAAATCGCTGCCGGAGTGCTTGACTGCAGCTACGGTGTAGCCCCTTCTCTTGAGCTCAACAATCAGTTTTTCTAGCAGGGTGGTCTTGCCGGAATTGGACCTGCCCACGATGGAGACAACGAGCGACATTAGCCCTAACTACACTAATTCTATCATCCCCGTCAATACGAACCTGGGGATCAGGCCGCAGCGCAGACACGTCAAACGAGTTGCTGTGGTCCGTTCCGAGCAGACGGTTGCCCAACGAGATGCACTGCTGGCAACGACGTCAATCCTGCAGCAGGCGCCGCAGTTGGTCTGGATCGGTTACAGGCGGATGGCACGTGCGCCGGCAACAGAGATACACAGTCGGACGGCCGTCTATCAAGTCACGGCCTCTCGACAGCTTCTCGAGCACAGGGAACACAGCTTCACCCGGCTGGAGACCAGCAAGGATCTTGTTGGGTCGATACTGGCTGTGGATGGCCATGAGGAGAGCCTCTGTGTTTGTATCGTTGCGGCGGCCAACCACAACAACCTCCTCGGGATCCGAGAGATGCAGGTCCAGAGCACAAAGCCAGTTTCCGGACGCCAGGGGATGGGCCAGCATCTGATCCCGGACCAGTCTCAGCATATCTGCCGCCGCCCCCTCACGGGACTCGTCGCCGGTGATCCTCGATATGCGGAGCAGTACATCAGCAGCAGAAGACCCGCCGCACGGCTTCACCGAGTCCGATGTGTCCCGAGGACGGGTGAAGAGGGAGCTATGATCCGGGCTCGTATCATAGAGAAGCCCTGGGTTCTTCCCATCGCTGAACCGTTGCACCATGGCATCGGCCAGATCGGCTGCCGCCTGCAGCCAGCTCGCCTCAAGTGTGACTTCATGAAGGCTGAGGAGCCCGCGAATCGTGGAGGCATGATCATCCAGATAGCCAGGTATTCCGGACACACCATCCTTGAAGCTGTGCATTAGCACATCGTCCTTCATCATCTCACCGACCAGGAAACTCGCATTGGCTACTGCCGCCCTCAAGTAGTCCTCTCGCCCCAAGACGCTGGAAGCCTCAGCCACAACCTGCAGCATCAAGCCATTCCATGAGGTCAGGATTTTCTCGTCGCGCGGTGGTTCGGGCCGCCTTCCCCTCGCTTCCAGAAGCTTGAGCCTCGCCTGTCCAATCACTTCCTCGATTTCTCCTGGGCGGCCACTCCTCTCAGCCTCCAGTCCTGCCGGGTCTCTGGCAACGTGAAGTACACTCCCGCCGTCGAAGTCCCCTCCACTTCCGATGCCAAAGTAGCGGCTGGCGAGTCGACCATCCTCTTCTCCCAGCACTTCGGTGATCTCACCGGGCGTCCAGAGATAGTACCGGCCCTCTTCACCGTCTACATCAGCATCTTGGGAAGAGTAGAACCCGCCGTTGGGGGCTGTCATCTCCCTCAGCACGTAATCCAGCGTCTCTTCAACAATGCGTCGGCAGCCTGCCTTTCCCGTCACCTGATAGGCATGCAGGTAGAGGCGGCTCAGCAGGGCGTTGTCATAGAGCATCTTCTCAAAGTGCGGAATCCTCCACCGCCCATCTGTCGCATAGCGGTGGAAGCCCCCACCAATGTGGTCGTAGATACCCCCCGCCGCCATCCTGTCCAGGGTCAGCTCCACCATCTGCAGAGCCCGGGCCTCGCGTGTCCGTTGATGATACTGCAGCAGGAACTCCAGAACCGGGGCTTGCGGGAACTTCGGCCCCGGGCCGAAGCCTCCATTCTCATCATCGAAGCTAGCATCGAGGGCCTGGAAGGCACCAGCCAGGATATCAGCCGTCAGCGACTGCGCCCCTGACTCGACAGTCGGACTCTGTTCCAGCCGCGATACCAGGGCCCGGGCTGCGTCCGCCACCTGTGAGCGCCTGGTCCGGTAGGCCTCCGACACCGCCGTCAAGACTCGGGCGAAGCCCGGAAGTCCCTGACGGTCTTGGGGCGGGAAATAGGTCCCGCCGTAGAAAGGCTCGCCATCTGGGGTCAGGAACACCGTCATCGGCCAGCCTCCGCCGCCGGTCATGGCCTGCACCGCCTCCATGTAGACGTGGTCGATGTCGGGGCGTTCCTCACGGTCCACCTTGATGCAGACGAAGTGCTCATTCATCAAGCGGGCGGTGTCCTCGTTTTCGAAGGACTCCCGCTCCATGACATGGCACCAGTGGCAGGCCGAGTAGCCCACGCTCAACAGGATGGGCTTGTCTTCCCGGCGAGCCTTGGTCAAGGCCTCGTCGCCCCAGGAATACCAGTCCACCGGATTGTGGGCGTGTTGAAGCAAGTAGGGACTGGTCTCTCTAGCCAGACGATTGGTGTGGGCTTGGCTCACGTCTTCTTCTGAGCCACCTTTATGTCAAGTTGAAGGCTGTCGACCACCTTCTCGACTCCCTTGAGGGCAGAGACAACGCCGGTCACCGTGCTGCAGATGATGTCGTTCGGGAACTGCGTCAGCTCGAGTGACTTCCCGTTGACCAGGAGGGTGACGGCCCGCTTCAGCATCTTCAGTTCAACCGTTCGCACGCCTTCGACGCCCTTGAGAGTCCGCACGCCGCCAATCACCGTGCCGGCCACATACTGCTCCACGAACGGATGGAGTTCGATATCCTTGTTGTTCACCCAGAGCTTGGTCTCATAGCTTTCCTTCATTCTCTCCTCCGACTGCTGAAGTAATGTCAGCCCAGTTGCGAAGAACCACCGTTGGGTCTGATCTCAACCCCCTTTGATCCCCCACTCTTGGGGGAAGAAGAAATGAGGGGCCGAGGGACACCCTCGGACTCCCGGCAAAGGGGCTTCGCCCCTCTGCACACCCCATCTCGCGTCATTCCCGCTGAAGCGGGAATCCACCCTCTCCTTTTCTCCGCCCAGTCGACAGCTGCCTCTCGTGAAGGTGCAATGCCACGTGCCCTACGATTCTGTGTGCCGCTGCACGCGATACCGATTCATCAGCAGCGAATTGGTGACCACGGAAACCGAGCTGAAGGCCATCGCCGCCGCGGCAATAATCGGGTTCAGCAGCGTTTCCGTCCAGGGATAGAGGACACCGGCCGCAATCGGAATTCCAAGGCTGTTGTAGGCGAAGGCCCAAAAGAGGTTCTGCTTCACCTTGCCGATGGTGTAGCGGCTCAGCCTGATGGCCTCGGGCACGTCCCTCAGGTCATCCCTCACCAGCACAATGTCGCCGCTCTCCATGGCCACGTCGGTGCCGCTGCCTAGAGCTATGCCGATGTCCGCCTGGGCCAGCGCCGGCGCATCGTTGATGCCATCGCCGACCATGGCTACCACCCTGCCGCCCGCCTGCAAAGCCCGGACTTCCCTAGCCTTGTCATCCGGGAGAACCTGAGCCAGGACTCTCTCCATTCCCGCCTGCCTGGCTACTGCCTCCGCCGTCCGCTGGTTGTCTCCGGTGATCATTACCGTCTCCAATCCCATCTGGTGAAGCTGCCCGATAGCCTCGGCCGCGTTGTGGCGCAGTGTGTCAGAGACGGCGATCAGCCCCGCCACTTTCCTGTCCAAGGCCACCAGCATCACTGTCTTGCCCTGCCTCTCCAGATTGCTGACCTTCTCTTCGGCACGAGTGGTCTGCACTCCGTTCTCGTTCATGAGAATCCTGTTCCCCAGCAGCACCTCTTTGCCTTCCACCGTGGCCAGAACGCCACGTCCGCTCAGCGCCTGGAAGGACTCCGGATCGCGGGGCTCCCGTCCTTCTTGTCTGGCAGCCGCCAGTATGGCCTGCCCCACGGGATGCTCCGAACCCTTCTCCGCCGAGGCGGCCAGGCGAAGAACCTCAGCCTGATTGACTCCATCAAGCGCCACCACATCTGTCACTACAGGCTTGCCTTCTGTAAGGGTCCCGGTCTTGTCAAAGACGATGGTCTCAATGCGGTACGCCCGCTCCAGAGAGGCGGCGCTCTTGATAAGGATCCCGTTCTGGGCTCCCTTGCCCGTTCCCACCATGATGGCCGTCGGCGTCGCCAGGCCGAGCGCACAGGGACAAGCGATGACCAGCACGGAGATGGAAGCCTCCAAGGCAAACACGAACGGTTTGCCGACAATCGCGAACCAGGCGATGAAGGCTACGAGAGCAATGGTCACCACAACCGGAACGAAGACGGCGGCCACAGAGTCGGCCAAACGCTGGATCGGCGCCTTCGATCCCTGGGCCTGCTCGACAAGCTTGATTATCTGGGCCAGAGCCGTGTCCTTGCCCACTTTGGTGGCCTGGAACTTCAGCAGCCCATCCTTGTTGATGGTGGCCCCTACCACCCCATCGCCCGCCTTCTTGTCCACAGGCATTGACTCGCCAGTGAGCATCGACTCGTCGACGGCCGAAGCCCCCTCGACGACCGTGCCATCCACTGGTATCCTCTCTCCAGGCCTGACCACAACTGTCTGCCCCACCTCAACGTCTTCGACGGCCACCTGCGTCTCCACACCATCCACGATGATGCTGGCCGTCTTGGGGCGGAGGCCCATGAGCTTCTTGATAGCCTCCGAGGCCCGGCCCTTGGCGCGGGCCTCCAGATAGCGCCCCAGCAACACGATCGAGATAATGAGGGCTGCCGTGTCGAAATACACATCGCCCTCGAAGGTGCCGGGCATGGCCGTCACCAGGAGACTGTAGACGTAGGCCGCCGTGGTGCCCAGGGCAATGAGGACGTCCATGTTGGCCCGGCGGTTGCGCAGCGCCTTGTAGGTCCCGACATAGAACTGCCAGCCCACCAGGAACTGCACCGGCGTGGTCAGCCCCAGAAGCAGCCAGTTGTCGGCGTTGCTGTCAAACGGCATGACCATCGACAGCACGAAGACCGGAATGGCCAGAGAGAAACTGAAGACGAGGAGCAGCACGAGCCTGCGCCGCTCGCGGTCTCGCGCCTGCCGCTCATAGTCCCCGGCCTTCTCGTCGGCCGGCACGGCTTTGTAGCCGGCATCGCTGATCGCCTTCTTCAATCTGGGAACGGTGACCACCTCGGGGTTGTAGCGGACATAGGCTTTCTCGCTGGCCAGGTTCACCGATGCCGAGACCACTCCGTCGAGACCGTTGAGCGCGGCCTCGATGTTCTGGACACAGGTGGCGCAGGTCATCCCGGTGACGTCAAAGACCACCTCACTGATAGCCACGCCGTATCCGGCGTCCTCAACTGCCTCCACCAGGTCCTTCTCGGTGGCTTGCGACGGGTCATACTCCACCGTTGCCTTCTCAGAGGCCAGATTGACCGCGGCTTTGGACACGCCGCGAAGCTGGGACAGCTTGCGCTCCACTGTTCCGGCACAGGTGGCACAGGTCATCCCGGTTATCTGCAGGCTGGTCTGTTTGGCCGGCTGGTCCATTACGCCATGTTACCAGTATCACAACAGTCAGGGAAGTGACAGGAGTCTCAGGTCGCGATAGCATCTTCAGTTCGCATCACTTGCGTCAAGTCGCGCGGGCGACTGCCCGAGTGCTCCGCGGTCGCGTCTGCGTCCTTTCCGCTGTAGAATATGACCGGGTATCATGCAATCCACAGTCCCGCGAGGAGGTCATCCATGAAGAACGTAGAGCTTTCCATACAAGGCAATATCCTGACCATAACGGTGGATCTGACCAAGGAGTTCGGGCCGTCGTCGTCCGGCAAGACCGTCATCATTGCCTCGACCGAAGGGAACTACCGCCTGCCTGAGCGTGAAGAAGTGGTGGGGTTGAACGTCTATCGCAAGAAATGACGACGTAGGGGCGAAGCCTCCGCAGTCCCCTCTCGCGGGTCCAAGAATGCGGACGCCGGACGCTTCGCCTCTGGGACCGTGCCCAGCTCACATATAGGATAAGAGAAGAGGGTGGGCATTTCTGCCCACCCTCTAGAGTGCTGTGAGTCTTCAAGCCGGCGCTATACTGCCGACGCCTTCCTTCTCACCAGTACGACCAAACCACCCAGCATGAGCAAGCCGATGCCTAAGAGAACCATGGTTGAAAGCTCCGGCACTGGCGGTACGCCCCTTTGCCAGGTCTTGGTTACTTCGTTGGAGCATGTCTGTGCCACCTCGTCCGTCGATGACACGATGAAGCCTGTGCAGGCGTGGATGGTGTCGGTGCCCTCTACTGAGCTGGAGTAGGTCCATTCAGCCTCGCCGTTCGAGTCTGTCACTGCATAGCCAGTCAAGCCGGCATTGGGTCCGGCGATGACGCTGAAAGCGACGGTGACGCCAGGAACCGGAGCTCCGGCGTCATCCTGCACCTTTGCCGTCAAGGTATGGTTTGTGCCGACAGCGTTGACAGCCTCAGTGGGTGAAAGGACAATGCCTTCCCCTACAACAGCTGTGGTTCCGCCCAGGAACAGGGCTGCGAACATCAGATTGTCATCGTACGACGGATTCTCTGTGAAGACGGCTATGGAGGTGTCTCCATCCTCGACGAATGGGATGAGGTCGTACAGCTCGTCATCATAACGCGGGTCACCGTTCGGGGTCGCGTTGGGATCAGCCGGGTTTGCGTTGCTGTCGTCCAGCCCGCCGACTGTGATGAGCGCGCCGTTAGAACCGGAGCCGTCATCCTGGCCACCGGCCGACGTTGACAGTCGCTCACCATTCACATCAACGATGCTGTACTGGCCATAGCCCTGATGGCCATATGATATGCCGAGGGAGAAATCGAGCACCAGGTTCGGGTCGCTCTTGTCGATCGGCTCGGCGAGACCTATGGCAAAGGTATCTCCACCCTGGGCCTGGCTGCCGAAGCACAGGATGACGGTGTTGCTGGCGGCCTGCGCCGGGTCATCAAATATCACCGCTAGGATTTCCCCATCGATATAGTAGTTGTTGGAGCCCACCTCCGCTATGGTGAAATCCACCCGACCGGCTGCTGCAGCGTCGATCTTGGCGCTCACCAGCGCGGTGGCATCCGTCCAGTAGTTGTAGCTGCCGGACAACACATTAGTTGTCTCAACATCCCACGTAATCGGGCTGCCATCGATGGTGATATCGCTATCGGATATCTGCCCACCACCATAGACTGTGGCGGCCATCATGTAGGCGCTCCTCACGGTAGCACCAGCCGAGGGCTTCTCCACCTGCACAACACCACTGGCGCTGTTGGTCCCGACGGCGTCAAGCGACAGAGTGATCTTGCCGGTCTCGGTGACCACAGGAGCTAAGGAACTGGAAGCTGAAGTTGCGAACGAACTGGCTGCCGGCACTGATCCGGGTTCGGGATCGCTCGCCATGGCCGCCGGCACGATGGCGAGGCTCAACAGAAGAGCTGTGAATACGAGCGCGATGATTACCTTGGTTCTCATGATTGTGTTACACCCCCTACATTTTCACTCGGTGTCTCTGACCTGAGTGGACGCGCCAAGAAAGAACTTATACGGATATCCATGGTTGCATCCGGAGTCGCATCAGCCCCCTCATTGCTGACAGATAAATTGGTAACACATTCGTGGCCATTCTGTCAAGCAAACCCACCCCGGTTCCCATCTCATGACTCGGCAGACTCACTAGCGGTTCAGCTCCATTCCTGTTACACCCCCACAAACTATGTTCCCAATAGAACAAGTGGGCGCTCCCAATCGGTGACACGTCGGGCAAATGAACAGCATCTCACATTCCATCAGATCCATGCCCTTCACAGCCTGTGTGAACCGCTTTCGATGACTCTCAGGGAACTCTCCCGCTCTCTGAACAGTCCAGTTTCCATCGGGCCAGCGTCTGCTCCATCCGAACTGCATGGAGCCATGCCTCCTCCAGCAACCCTGTGCCGAGTCCCCATCCGCGTCCAAATGTTATAATGGTTTTCGGTTTCCCCACTTTCAACTGATCATGTTCACACACCTGCACGTCCACACCGAGTACAGCCTCCTCGACGGCATGTGCCGTATACCTCAGTTGATCGCCCGCACCAGGGAACTGGGCATGGACAGTCTAGCCATTACCGACCACGGCGCACTTCACGGCGTTATCGATTTCTACCTCCAGGCCAGAGACGCGAAGATCAAGCCTATCATCGGCTGTGAATTCTACGTTGCGGCCAACAGCCGCCACAGCCGAACTGCCGCTGACAAGGACCCCTATCACCTGGTTCTGCTGGCCAGGGACAGAGCCGGCTACAAGAACCTGCTGAAGCTCTCCACCAAAGCCCATCTCGAAGGCTTCTACTACAAACCGAGGATAGACAAGGAATTGCTGACGGAACACCACCAGGGGCTGGTGGCCCTCACCGCCTGTCTTGGCGGGGAAATACCTCGACTAGTGCTGGAAGGTCGCATGCAGGATGCCGAGAAGAGCGCCAAATGGCACAAGGAGCTCTTCGGTGACTACTATCTGGAGATACAGAAGCACCCCATTCCGGAGATTGAACAGGTCAACAAGGGACTGCAAACCCTTAGTGCCAAGCTGAACATACCTCTGGTGGCCACCAACGACGTGCATTATGTTCAGAAGCAGGATGCCCGCTGGCAGGACCTGATGCTCTGCATTCAGACCAACACCACGGTGAACGACGAGAAGCGGCTGAAGATGGCCGGGGACTTCTTCTACCTCAAGAGCCCCCAGGAGATGGCCGCAGAGTTCGCGGACATGCCACAGGCGCTGGAGAACACCGAGCGGATCGCTGAACTCTGCAACCTGGAACTGGAGTTCGGCCGCCTGCATCTGCCCGAGGTGGCCATAGACCCCGGCAAGACGGCTGACGAGTACCTGGCTGAGCACTGCCGGCAGGGTCTGGCGCAACGATACGGCGACAACCCTGGCGCCGAGATTGAAGACCGGCTGAGATACGAGCTGGAAGTAGTCCAGAAGACCAACTTCGCCCAGTACTTCCTGGTAGTGTGGGACATCGTCTCCTTTGCCCGGCGCCAGAAGATACCCTGCGGAGTCCGCGGCAGCGCGGCGGCCAGCCTGATCCTCTACTGCCTCGGTATCACCGACGTCGATCCCCTGGAACACAAGCTCGTCTTCGAGCGGTTCCTCAACATCGAGCGCAAGGAGATGCCGGATATCGACCTGGACTTCCAGGACGACCGCCGCGACGAGGTTATTGCCTACGTAGCCCAGAAGTACGGCCAGGACCATGTGGCCCAGATCATCACCTTCGGGACTTTGGGAGCCAGGGCCGCCCTGCGGGACGTGGGCCGGGCCCTGGGCATGCCCTACGGCCAGGTCGACCAGGTGGCCAGGCTGGTGCCCTTCGGTGTCGGCATGACCCTGGACAAGGCCATGCAGGAGAATGAGGAGTTGCGCCGCACGTACCAGGAGGATGCCATTGTCCGCAACCTGGTGGAGTCCGCCAGGCATCTCGAGGGCGTGTCGCGCCATGCCAGCACCCA
>DAIQQD010000287.1:0-2298 GCA_036787015.1 Chloroflexota bacterium | reverse complement strand
GGAACTGGGCGCGAAGGAGAAAGCGGCTGAGGAGGCCATGCTGCGTTTGCGCCTGATCGTCGAGGGATTGTCCGCCGATGAAATGGTGCGCCGCTTCGGCGAGGATGGCACGCAGGGGCTATTCTCGCGGCTCGACGGCCTGGTGGCGGAGCGTCTGCTGACCTGCGACGGTGCGAAATACCGCTTGGCACGTTCACGAGTGCTCACATCCAACTCCATTCTGGCCAGGGTCTTGGAGTAGCACGTTTTCGTGTGGGCCTTGATGTCACGGATGTCTGGTCAGTGGGAGGCAAGGGCCAGAGGAACTGTGTAGCGTGCGGATGGGGCTGCTGGTGGTGGACCCTGATGGAACGAACAGCGTCTATTGATATCCCTGTTCCAGGGTCTGCTCAAAGCCGTCCTCGATGACGATCTCGTAGGGGCACTGTATGGCTCCGGTAGGGCATACAGCCTCGCACTCTGTGCAGTAGCCGCAGTCATCGGTCTCCTGGATGGTGACGATGCTCTCAGTGATAACCAGCGCCCCGCATTCGCACACCGCTAGACAGAGACCGCATCCGTTGCACAAGTCGGCGTCAATAATGGGCATATCGAACATAATCAACCCCTAACGACTTCTCATTCTGGCACACCCGTCAATGGCGAATATGTGACGTTTGTCTCCCTTTCAGGGGCTCCCATCAAGTCACTCCACCCATCTGTTGCAGGGCTTTCCTGTTGGTGACCACGATCCGGTGCCGATCCATCCTGATGGCCCCTTCTTCTTCCAGGACTTTCAGTGACCGGCCCACCACCTCCCGGGCGGTACCGACCATGGCTGCCATCTCCTGTTGGGTAAGCCTGGGCCTCTCGGTTCCTTCTTCAGGACCGCCATGGTCTATGGCATAGTCAAGCAGCAGCTTGGCTACCCGGCTGGTGACATCCCGGAACGAAAGATCCTCAACCATGGAGACGAAGTGGCGCACCTTCTTTGACAGCACTCTGATGACGTTCATGGCGATTCTGGGGTTCTCGCGGAGGAGTTCCTCGATGTCGGACTTGGTCATTCCATAGAGGACTACCGGTGTAATGGCAATGGCGCTGGCGAGGTTGGGCCCTCCGTCGAGGATGGGCACGTCATTGAAGGATTCACCGGCTCGAAGCAGGCACAGGGTCTGCTCCTTCCCTTCGATGGACGTCTTGAAGACTTTCACGGCTCCGGACACCACGAAGTAAAGGGCCTCAGAGGGGTCTTCCTCCATCAGGATCATGTCACCGCGCTCGACCGATTGCTCGAACATGCGGAGGCCGACAGCTTCCAGGTCGGCCTCGCTGAGGCCGGCGAAATAGGGAATCCCTCTTAACAGATCGACGTCAATAGCCATATTCGTTGAGTAGTCCTGGGAATGATGTCAGCCTATGTTACTTAGCCAGCAGCGGCAGTGTCAAGGCACTAGCGCTGCCAACGGAGTTGTTGTGACGATATTGTGAGTCGTCGCAGTCTCTGGTCTAGCCGCCATCCAGGCCCCAGCGCTCCTTCTTGCTGAACCAGCCCTGCGGGTTGGACAGATACTCGTAGGAATCGAGGAGTGCCAGGTAGTGGACCCTCTCCTCACCGGTAAGAGCCTTGTAGAAGGACTTCTCGTGGGGAGAAGCCGCTTCCTCCGAACGGGCCTTGTAGAAAGTGTAGCTCTTGTCTTCCAAGGCCATGGCCGTCTTGAACGCATCCAGTTCGGTCGTCGATGGCTTGACCGGTTCGGCATCCATGTCTTCGAAGGCCTCGTCCAGAACGCTCTTGAGAGTAGTAGCATGCTTGAAGATGGTCTCCTTCTCTGGCCAGCCCTTGTTGGCCTTGATGGCATCGTAGATCTCCTGTGCCTTCTGGGCATGCTGATCCTCGTCGGCGGCGAGTCGCTGGAAGAACTTCCTCAGAACCGGAGTCCCGCCTTTGGCCGCGGAATCCAAATAGTGCTTCTTCCCCTCTGCCTCCATCTGGAGCGCCGTCTCCAGGGCCTGTGTTGCTTTGTCTGTGTGGTGGGTCATGCTCTGGGTTACCTCCTCTTATGTTTGCCGAAAATGGTGTCTTCCATAATGATACGCTTTGGCCGCGATCTTGTTGAATCGCGGGTGGATCGTCGGTGGTTGCCCGGAGAGAATCCCGAGTCTCGTTTCAACCCCCTGGCCTCCACTCTTGGGGGTAAGAAGGAGATGAGGAGCCGAGGGACACCCTCGGACTCCCGGCAGGAGCCCCTCCTGCACCTCTTCTATCGTTCCCACGGAAGCGGGAATCCAGTTGCGGCTGTGGCATAGAGTTGGAGC
>DAIQQD010000086.1:0-8454 GCA_036787015.1 Chloroflexota bacterium | reverse complement strand
CATGAGAAATACCTGCTGCTGACGCCGGCCCATCATGCCCTGCAGCTCCCGTCCCACCAGGCAGTTGAACTTCTGGTCCATCCCCCCGAACTCCACGTCGGCCTCGATGGCCACGGAGTCGTACGCCTGGAGCAGAGGATAGAGCAACTCGGTGATAGCGATAGGCTGCCCACCCGCATAGCGCTTGGCAAAGTCTTCGCGCGCCAGGAACTGGGCCACGGTGAACTTGCTGGTCAGTTTGATGATATCGGCCAGAGTGAACTGGCCGAACCACTCGCTCTGCAGCCTCACTTCGGTCTTGCTCTTGTCCACCACCTTGAAGAACTGCTGCAGGTAGGTCTCGGCATTGCGCTTGACTTCTTCAGCCGTCAGCATGGGCCGGGTGATCGACTGGCCGCTGGGGTCGCCGATCTGGGCCGTCCAGTCGCCGACAATCAGAATGACCTGGTGTCCCATTTCCTGGAACTGGCGTAGTTTCCGCAGTCCGACGACGTGCCCCAGGTGGATATCGGGGCGGCTGGGGTCGAACCCTTGCTTCAGCCGTAGCGGCCGTCCGGATTCGAGGAGCTTCAACATCTCCTCCTCGATGATGACCTCCGCCACCGCTCGCTTGAGCAACGAATCCGGGGCTCTGTCCGTCACCGGGCCACCTGCTTCAACATCGACATCGCCCTTTCCACGTCCTGGCTTATCTGGGCCTTCAGTTCCTCCGGAGATGAGAAACGCTTCTCGTCCCGCAGACGATCCACCAGCTCGATTCTGAGGTCCTCCCCGTAGATCTCGCCGCTGAAGCCAATGAGATAGACCTCTACCGTCCGCTTGTGCTCCCCGAAAGTCGGCCGCTTGCCGATATTGGTCACTGAAGGATGGGGCTGTCCCCCAAGGTAGGCCTTGGTGACGTACACCCCGTCTTCGGGCAGCGCCTGGCCTCTGGAAAACGTCAGGTTGGCCGTCGGGAAACCCAGTTGCTTGCCGCGTTCGTCGCCGTGGACGATCCGGCCGTGCAGCAGAAACGGCCTCCCCAGCAAGCGCGTGACTTTCTTCACGTCACCACTGGAAAGGGCCTGACGAATGACCGTGCTGCTCACCACTTCGCCATCTATCAACTGTGGAGCAAACACCTCCACCCAGAAGCCCATCTCCTTCCCCATACTGCGCAAGGCGACGGCGTCTCCCTCCCTGCCCTTCCCCAGCGCAAAATCGGGACCAATGATCAACCCCCGCATCCTGAGATGTTTCTGTAGCAAACTGACAAAATCGCGGGCCGAGACTTGAGCCAGTTCCAGGTTGAAGGACAGCGGCACCACCAACGGAATGCCCATCTCCTTGATCAGCCTGATTCTCTCATCCAAAGGCACCAGCCGGTACAGGGGAGTCTTCGGCGACATGATGTGCTGGGGATGGCCCCGGAAGGTGACCACACCGGGGAGGCGGTCCTCAGCCATCGCCTGCCTCTTGACGTACTCCATGAGGCGCTGGTGGCCGATGTGCACTCCGTCGAAGACGCCGATGGTGAGCACAGTGTCACGCTGCGGCGTGAATTCCTTGAGCTCCTCCTCGACTTTCATGCGTTCCTCTGCTTGCCTCCAGCCATGGTGCGCCCCACCGCCTTGGCCACGGGACCTACCCGCTTCATCAGTTCCCCAAAGTGCTCAAAGGTGAGGGACTGGGCGCCGTCCTTGAGCGCCGTGTCCGGAGTGGGGTGAACCTCGATCATCAAGCCGTCGGCCCCGGCCGCCACAGAGGCCAGCGCCAGAGGCATAACCAAATCCCACTTGCCGGTGCCATGGCTGGGGTCGGCGATGATGGGCAGATGGGTCTCCTTGTGCACGATGGGGATGGCGCTGACATCCATGGTGTTGCGGGTGTACGTCTCGAAGGTCCTGATGCCTCTTTCACAGAGTATCAGTTGGCGGTTCCCCTGTGCCAGTATGTATTCCGCCGCCAGCAGCCATTCCTGGATGGTGGCCGACAGACCCCTCTTGAGCATCACCGGCTTCTTGGCCTGTCCCACCTCGTCGAGAAGAATGAAATTCTGCATGTTGCGCGCGCCTACCTGCAGGATGTCGGCATACTTGACCACCAGTTCCACATCCTGGGGCGTGAGCACCTCGGTGATCAGCGGCAGCCCAGTCTCTTCCCCGGCCTCGGCCAGCAGCTTCAGGCCTTCTTCGCCCAAACCACGGAACGAATAGGGCGAAGTGCTGGGCTTGAAAGCCCCGCCCCGCAGGATTCTGGCCCCGGCGGCCTTGACCGCCCGGGCTGTGCTCATCACCTGCTCCCGCGTCTCAGCGGCGCAGGGGCCGGCCATGACCACCAACTCATTGCCACCTATCTTCACGCCACCGACGTCGATCACCGTGTTTTCCGGCTCGAACTCCCGGCTGGACAGCTTGAACGGCTTGGAGATGGGCACCACCTCCGCCACACCGGGGACGAGCTCCAGCCTCTCGCGCAGGTCAGGCATGGCCGACGTCACTCCGACCACACCGATGACCGTGCGCTCCACGCCCTTGGACAGGTGCCCCTGCAGCCCCAGGCTGTGCAGGCGGTCCATGACGACGTCGATCTCCTTGTCCTGGGAACCCGCCTTCATCACCACAATCATTTCTGCTTCCCCCGATCCTGCGGGAACTCCCTCAGCACCTCAGCGCCATTGATGTACACGTGCCTGATGTCTTCGGCCCTTTTCTCCGTATTGAACAACACCAGAATCCGGATACACTTCTGCAGGCTCCCTGGCACGGGGATCTCCTGGTTGCACATCAGGGCGGTGTCCGTCCAGCCCATCTGGCGGGCGGCCAGCGCCGGGAACTCGGCGTTGAGATCAGGGGTGGTGGTGAAGAACATGCAGGCCACGGCCTGCTTGTCGACGTAGTTGGCCGCGAGCATCTTGCGCAGCAATTCCTGAGTCGCGGTCATGATGTCCTCTCTGGTGTTGGCCGCCGCTACGGTGGCTCCTCTGATTCCTCTACACAGCATGCTCCACCCCTCCGGATGACTTCCTAGTATTCCTGTGTTTACGCTGTGGCACCAACGCTCAGACTGGCAGCGAAAGGCGTCCAGTTATGACGAGGGTTTTGGGGCAGATTGGCACGCCCATCTTGATCGCGCATGACATCAAATAATATCACTTTCGCGGCCACACTGAATAGCTCGGGTAGAGGATGTATACCCTGTCAACCTCAGAATCGGTCCTAGCGCATCTGGTGACCATCTGGGGTTGAAGGGGTGGGGTCTGTGTCCACTAGCCCCGTACGATCTTGCCCATAGAGCTATGGGATTCTCTCGCTAGTCACCTCCCCAGGAGTACATGGACAAACCGCCCTCTGACGCTGCCTACTATCAGAAAGGCATGACACTCTGTGGAACAGGGAGCACGCGTCCCTCGACTCTATCCGGGGCTGTCCTATATCCGCTTGACTATCTTGGCGTACTCGGAGCTTGTGAAGGCCTTGCACGTCGTTGTCTTGAAGTCGCCGCGCATGGCCAGACTGAGGAGTCGCTGCAAAGCCGCCTCGTCACTGGGGTACTCCACAATGACCACGAAATCATATGATCCTAATAGGGCATAAAACGAAACTAGCTTGCCTCCGACTTTTTCAATCTCATCCTTCCATTGCTCGGTCGCGGTCGTTTTGCTGATCTCTCTGATTCTCTTAGCACCCTGATCTGTGTAGTTGCACAGGATAACGTATGTCGACACGGTCCTTCCTCCTTTCTCACTATCGTTGCCTAGGTCGATGTCTTGCCCGTGGGGCTCCAGGTGAGCTGCCCAAGTAAATGGTACCACCTACAGGGTTGGAGTAGCGGGCATCATGGGTCTAGGAACTGTTGGTCTTCTGTGCAGCTGAATCCATAGGCGGAATTGTGCAGTACTGGGCATGAGGTATGGGGGGCTGATACTCTGCGAACCTCACAGTCAGTCCTAGCCCACTTGGCGAGGTGACACTGGCGAATGTTGTCATGGGGTTGAAGAGATAGGGCCAGGCTAGGAAGGAAACTAACCTGGCCCTTCATAGGGAAAATAGGACCCTGAGCCCGACGCGATGGTGCCCTCACTATGCCGGGCCCCTCTAACAGATTAGTCGTTTGTTGTCCACAATACCCACACCTGATTCTGGGCGCTGTCAACGCTTGGATACAGAGGGGCATGTCCTGTGACCATCTGGGGCTGAAGGGGCAAGGGAGGATCGACCAAAGGCCAATCAGGTGTTGGTGGATGTCTGGAGCGAGTCGAGTAATGAATAGAACCGCGTCCGGCCGCATAGCTCATTGCGCCACAAGCCACCAGCCTCAAATGCTCTGCAAGTGGTGCCATTTCCGGGGGCAAGTCACGCTTTCTGGAGCCGATGACGCATGTAGACCAACGCGCCGCCGCGGAACAGCTCGTTGGCTCCCACACCTTGCACCCCAGCGAACTCCTGAAAGGGCTTTCTCAGCCATCTTGGCATGTGACACTGAATCAAGGCGACTTTCCGGGCGCTATCCAACTCCATCGCCCGGACGACACTTGCCGTAATGTCCTCGGCCTCTAAGATGGTCAGGCCCGATTCTTCCAGAAGCCGCCGCAACATGTGCGCATCCGCATACGGGCAAAGATCCGCATGCAGCAGATGCCCACCGGGACGCAGCACCCGCTTGACTTGTCCAAAAAAAGCAGCCATCGATCCATAGCAGTGCGACGACTCTATGTTGATCACCGCGTCGAAAGACGCATCCTCAAACGGCAGGGATTCGGCATCGCCGACCGCGAAGGACAGCCCGTCGATGGCGTATGTATGGCGACAGAACTCCACAGCTTTCGGCGAGAAATCGACGCCCGTCACCGACCTCGGCTTCAGGTACCGCCTGATATAGGAGGCGCCTCCGCCCCGACCGCTGCCCACTTCCAGGACGTCCAAGCCTTTCATATCGATCGCGGCAGCAACATGATGATAGAGCTGAATGCAGTAGCGTTCGGGCTCGTCCGCCGGCTCCAGTTCCAGCCACTTGTCCGGCGAACCCGTACGCTGAAACCCATAATTCATGAACAACCAGCTCGGGAGCCCGTATGTTGCCAGGTATTGGTACCAACGCTTCCACATCCATCGCCGTAGTGACGGCGAGAGACTGGTGATCGGAAACACGAACTTTGCCAGCATGTCTGTTACCTGCTGCATGCTGTCTCGGTGATCTGACTACGATCAGGAAACAATCGTTGCCAGGAGATGCCTGTAGGTTGAAGTCATCTCAGATACTACCACCATAGTACAGAGGCTGTCAACTTCAGCCTGGATACAGAGGGGGGGTGATACCCCGCCAGTCTCAGAATCAGCCCTGGCGCATCTGGTGAGGTCGTGGGGCTGAAAGGGATAGGGGAGCCGTAATGCCGCAGAGTGCTGTTGTCTTGAAATGCCTGAACGTATATGGTGGCCCAACAAGAGAGGAGGCAGAGATGTTCTGTCCGAAGTGTGGCGCGGCAAACCTTGATGAGCACAAGTTCTGTGCTAGTTGCGGCAATCCTCTCCAGACAGTGGTTGCTGTGACTGAACAGAAGCACTCAGGAGTCGGAATTGCGTCATCCATTATGGGCATCGCGGCAATCGTCCTGACGGTTCTTCTGATCATTGTCGCAGGAGCAATGGACGCGTCAACAACCGATGGGCTTGACGATAATGCGGTGGTTGTGTCGGCGGATGCGGGGTCGCGTTGATGGCTCTGAGTATCGTGGCTCTGAGCCTCGGCATTGTAGGCCTTTTCCAGAAGGATCGGAATATGATGTTCCCAATTCTTGGAACGGTGCTGTCTTCAGTGATGTTGTTGGTATGGGTCGCTTTGCTAATCACGGGATCTTACTCAGGGGCGGGAGCGGGGTGAGGTGTAGAGGTGCCCCCTTGGTGATCATATGGGGCTGAAGGGGTAGGGGAGAGAGCCGGGAAAGTCCCTCCACTTCCTTCACGAAGGTTGGCCATCGACGTGGCCGCTGGCCGGTTCATTCAATGGCACTCTATGCAATTCAGACGCTCTCATTGGGTCTACCAGTCCAGGATCGGGATAGAAGCTTGATTGACATGACCTCGATCCAGACAAGAAGAACCATGACCAGCATCCGTTGAACGGCTCCATTCCACCGAGGCATCGAAGAGAAAAGGTGTGGCACATAGAGTGCCACTGCCACCACTGCGACAATCAGGGAGAACCATGAGTAATTCCTCCACACAGCATCGTCCTTCAAACCGAGCCACATGACCAGAGCCGCACTAATGATGGCAAACGTGCCTATGCCGGCGAAGACTCCGTGTAAGATGCCAGAAGCCGACGCCTCCACAGATCCGACGTCGCAGGGAAAGACACCAGTCATAAACAACGAAGCGCCAGCCAGAGTCAGCAATCCACTGCCAATCTTGGCCACTCGGTCGCTGCTGAACTCCGAATAGAAACCCAGCGAAAGAACCGCAACGAGCACCCCTGAAGTCATCAATCCCACCACGTTGAAGATGAAGGCATGGGGAGCGCCGGATGCGCCCAGTTCGCTGAGTCGCTGCTCAGTGAAGCTATAACCTAGCTGCATGTAGCCGATGCCCAGCGCCACGAGAGCCGATAGAATCGGGGTCGCAATGCCGCACGCCGCCGATACTCTCTGAAAAGCCAGCCTGAGGACTGGTTTCGGCACGCTTCCCACTCTCGTCATAGCACCTGCTGAATAGCATCACTGTCTCAAATGTGCTGACCATACACAATTGAGATAGCCAGACCACC
This sequence comes from Chloroflexota bacterium, assembly GCA_036787015.1. GTDB lineage: Bacteria > Chloroflexota > Dehalococcoidia > UBA2247 > RBG-13-53-26 > JAFGCL01. Next base: position 1,713 of record DAIQQD010000086.1, on the reverse strand, counting down.
GACAGCCACCCCCAGAATCAGGACCATCGCTACGATAGTAATGATGTTCAACTTCATATTTCACCCTCCTTCCAACTATAGTAGTCCTTCAGGCTCACCGAGGTTCGATGTCCCATACTAAAAAGGAGAGATGGGGGCTGTGTGATACTTGAGATGAGCCCACAGGTCTCTCCGTGTTTGTAGTTTGCCAGAACTGACAAATTCACGGTTACGTTGTCGCATGTCCGCGTCTGCATCATGGCCCTCAATGAGTGCCAAAAGATCGCTTCCAAAGGCGTCCCTGAGTTCCTCAAGTGGCTTTGTTCTCACCTCTGCCTTAGTATGCTCCGATAGAGTATCGTCCATGTTATCCCCCTAAATTCTCATCAAACAGGAAAGGGTGGACATCTCTGCCCACCCGCCTAGAGTCACCCCCCTTGTGATTGGTTTTGATTCGACCTGTGGCTACTATGAGGACGTGTATGCGGGATCAGAGTGGGATATCGTCAACGTATCTTTGCCTACTATGACTCCTAATCACCTATTAGTCAACCTGAGCTTGGATACAGAGGGGGCTATCAGCGTGGAACCATGCATAATCGGGTATGGGGTATGGGATCCCCGGTAGTCCCATCATGGAATACGCACGAATTGAGGCTGAGGTGACATCAAGGGCGCAATTTGGGACTGAAGGGGCAGGATAGGACAGGGTGGGGTCCTCCAGAGGGCCACTCTCAGGATGGCACAGTGACAAATGAGTAGTCGCGAGATATGGTCTCCTTGCCACTCGAGTCAATTGCCCTCACTCGGTAGTGGTAGGTTGTGTCAGCAGTCAAGCCAGTCAGATTGATCATGTGGCAGTATGCATAGGAGCAGAGGAAGTTGATGGATGCGGGTTGCGACGTCCCATAGGCGGCAGTTGTACCATACTCAACTTGGCAGGTAGTATCTTCGTTAGTTGTCCAGGCGATTGTGCAGCCCGTCTCAGTGATGCTTGGGACAGTGACGCTGGAGATAATCGGAAAGGTAGTGTCAATTGTGAAAGTGAGACTGGCAGCGGTCCCCGCATTGCGAGCGTTATCAACCGCTTTCACCTCAAAAGTATGGCTTCCATCGGAAAGCTCTGCATACCACGTGTAGGTTGTAACGTCTCCTGCCTTCAACCATATCCAGCCACCATCCATGTTGACCTCATAGTGGTCGACTCCTGTTCCATCATCGGTGGCTGCATTCCAACTGAAGGTAGGTGTATTGTCGTTGTCTGGAGTGGTCTTGGTGATTGTTGGAGTACTGGGAGCTACATCATCCTTGACTATGTCAGCTATGCCACAAGCCACAAGACCGAAGACAAGTGTCAAGCACAACAGTAGAACAAGGACTCCCATCAAGTGCCTCATGGGTTCCCCCTTGCGACTCGCTTCGCGGTGTACCTCGGACAATACCACCATAGAACAGAGGGTGTCAACACGAAGCAGGGGGGATGCCCCGCCAGTCTCAGAATCAGTCCTGGCGTATCTGGTGAGGGTGTGGGGCCGCGTCGGACCCGTGGTGACACAAGTCGCAGACGGGTTCGGTTCCACCGTGTTAACCTCATGACGTCGGGTGGTCGAACCAACTGCAAGGGTTCCATGCTAGCAGAGGAGAATCGCAAGGCTGGGGAGGCCACCCGGCCGCCTATTGACTATCTTGTTCTCTGACATCACATCGACACCTCCTCTACGCCTACTTCCTATT
>DAIQQD010000085.1:0-8474 GCA_036787015.1 Chloroflexota bacterium | reverse complement strand
ACCCCGGTGGGGCCCAGGAACATGAAGCTGCCGATGGGCCGCTTCGGGTCCTTCAGGCCCGCTCTGGCCCGGCGAATGGCCTCGGAGACGGCCACCACAGCCTTCTCCTGGTTGACTATCCTCTTGTGGAGCTCCTCCTCCATGTTGACCAGTCGCTTGGACTCGCTCTCCAGCATCCGGGTGACCGGTATGCCGGTCCACTTGGAGATCAGCTCGGCAATGTCGTTCTCATCCACCACGCGGTCGATCTTCTTCTCGCTCAGCCAGGCGTTCTTGGCCGCTTTGTACTCCTCGTCCTGACGCAGCCTCTCCGCCTTCAGTTCCGCGGCGCGCTGATACTCGCCGCGTTGCGAGGCCGATTCTTCCTCGTTGGCCAGGCGTCTAACTTCCCGCTCCAACTCCTTGACTGCCGGAGGCGCGCTCTCCAGGTCGATCCGCAGCTTGCTGGCCGCCTCATCGATCAGGTCGATGGCCTTGTCCGGCAGGAACCGGTCGGTGATGTAACGGTTGGAGAGCCTGGCCGCTGCTTCAAGCGCCGAATCGGTGATCTCGATCTTGTGGTGCGCCTCGTACCTGGGCTTCAGCCCCTTCAGCATCTGCACCGTGGCCTCCACGCTGGGCTGGTCGATGAACACCGGCTGGAGCCGCCGCTCCAGCGCCTTGTCCTTCTCAATGTGCTTGCGGTAATCATCGAGAGTAGTCGCCCCTATGCACTGCATCTCGCCGCGCGCCAGCGCCGGCTTGAGGATATTGCTGGCATCGATAGCGCCCTCCGCCGCCCCCGCACCGACCACGGTATGAAACTCGTCAATAAACAGGATGATCTCGCCCTGCGACTGGCGGACCTCGTCGATGACGGCCTTCAGCCTGTCTTCAAACTCGCCCCGGAACTTGGCGCCGGCCACGAGCGAAGTCATGTTCAGCGCGATCATTCTCTTGTTCTTCAGGGAGTCAGGTACATCATCGGCTACAATCTTCTCGGCCAGGCCCTCGGCGATGGCCGTCTTGCCTACGCCCGCCTCACCGATAATGATAGGGTTGTTCTTGGTGCGGCGGGACAATATCTGCATCACCCGCCGGATTTCGTCGTCACGGCCAATCACCGGGTCCAGCTTGCCAGCCTTGGCTGCCGCCGTGAGGTCGATCCCGTATTTCTCCAGGCTCCGGTACTTGCTCTCAGCTTGCCTGTCCATAACCCTGTGGCCTCCTCGGATTTTCTGCAAAGCTCGATACACGCTCTCCTGGTCTACGCCGTTGGCTCGGAGGATGCGGGCAGCGTCTCCCTGCTGCTCGCCGGCAATAGCGATCAGGATGTGCTCCACCCCAACGAACTCGTCCTTCAGCCGGTCGGCCTCGCCCCCCGCGGAGTTCATGAGACTGGGTATGCGTGGCGTGGCAAATATCTGCGCTCCCTGCTGGGTGACCTTGGGCACCTTCTCCAGGACCAACTCCACTTGCTGCTTCACCAACTGGTCATTGACACCCAGGCCCCTCAGTATCTCGCTGGCCAGGCTGTCTTTCTGATCCAGCAGCGCCAGCAAGATGTGCTCCACGTCCCACTGGCTGTGGCGATATCTCATCACCAGCTCCTGGGAAGCGGCCATCGCCTCTTGGGCTTGTTCAGTCAGCCTTTCCGGCCCCATGGACACCATACTTCACACTCCAGAGAACATCATAGCCAGGGAAGGACAAGGGTTGCCCGCGCCCGGTTCACGCTCCGCGAACGCACAACTAGATTCTATCACAGGCCCCGTGGCGCTCAAATGTGACGCCGGTCACACCGGCGAGTCGGCGCCGGGGGCCTTCTTGATGGGCCGGCGCAGGACGTAGCGACTGCGCACCAGTTCCCACTTCGATCCGGTCATCATGAAGTACCTCTTCAGGTCCTTCTGCCCCGGGTGCACCGAGAAAGCGTACAGGAGGTTGGGGTTCCAGTTGTCAACGCCGAAGACCCCGATCCTGTTGATGGTATGCCGTTCCTGATGGCGCAGAATCCACCGCTCCTGAGCCAGCAACGGCACTCCCAGCGTTTCCTGGAAGGCCGGGAGCACCAGCCCGTAGTCGTGATCCACGCCGTGCTTCTCGCGCAGCGCTATCAGCTTCTCCGCCTTGGCCAGAGCCAGGTCGTCGCAGCGCGTAGCCAACTCCACGAAGAAGCGTCGTCCTTCCTTCCCGAAGCACAGATCGACGTCGCTGCGCTGCACCCCGTTGAAACCCTTGTCTTCCACCAAGTGAGTGACCGCCTCAGCCAGATAGGCTCTGGCGCCTTCGTCGTCATCAAATCCCTCTTGTGAGCGCAGGGGCAGGTGGGCATCCAGCGGCGGCTGTTCGATATCCGTCGCGGCCGCCCGTTTCTTCTTCTCCTCGGACTCGACCGCGCCTTCGCAGTGGAACAGGTCAGAGACCTCCTCGCCCTTGTCATTGACGAACCGGACGCTCAGCAGCAGGGCCACGCCACCCGGTATCTTCTTGCGCTCCAGTATCTGGAGGCTGCGGACCAGGTAGCTGGCGGGCAAGGGCAACTGGACCTGCACGCCCTTTTCGGCGAAGGTGGTGTTGATCTCGCCCACGGTCAGCATCTTGTCCGGCGGCTTGTTCATGGTAGTGAGGTCATTATAACAGAACGAGCGTGCTCAGGCCCGAAGCGGTCGTCCGGTGAGTGTCAGGTCTCCGACCTCTGAGGCGTCCTCATCGGTGTCCTGGCAGGGGCAGCTTTGGAAGGGGTACAACTCTTCAGGCTCCAATAGGCGTTTCACCATTGACACTTCTGGTATTCTATGACTCAAGGGGGGAGGCACACATATATGGTGCGCCTGTGTCGTGGCCATCCCAGTCTGTTTTCAGACTGAACACCTGCGCAGCAATAATCTCTCTGCCAACGTTCCTGAGCAACGATACTCAGGGCAGCCATGACGGCAGACAACTGTTGAAGAGGAGGTGAAGCCATTGCAGACGAATGTCAGATCCACGGCCCTTCAGGCATTCTCTGAGGCAGCCCAGACCATCGTCAGTCCTGAGGTGCAGAAGTGGAAGAACCAGGGCGGCAAGATCATGGGATACTTCTGCGCCGCGATGCCCGTTGAGATGATCACGGCCGCCGGATTTCTCCCGTTCCGAGTCAGGGCCACGGGCAGCACAGGCACAGAATTGTCAGATGCCTACTTTGGCAATATCAATTGCAGCTTTCCACGTCACGCTTTCAACATGGCGCTCAGAGGTGAGTACGATTTCCTGGATGGCGTGGTCATATTCAATAGCTGCGACCACATACGCCGCCTTTATGATCACTGGATACGCCAGATGAAGACCCCTTTTGTGAAGATTCTCAGTCTCCCCAGAAAGGATGAGCCCGCCCAGGTAAAGTGGTTCCGCGATGAGCTGGCCATCCTGAGGGAGCATATGCAGGAGCATTTCCGGGTTGAGATAACTGATGACAAGCTGAGAGAGGCCATAGCGCTTCATAATGCATCGCGGCGCCGTCAGAGAGATCTCTACGAGCTGCGCAAGACGGACAAACCGCCAATCACCGGGACTGAGATGCTGGCGGTCACAGTCGCCGGTACAGCCATGCCTCCGATCCGGTACAACCAGTTACTTGGTGAGTTGCTGGAGGATGTTGGCCGGGCCAGCGGCCATTCCGACTACCGAGCTAGATTGATGATCGTAGGCGGCGAGCTGGACAATCCGGAATTCATAAGGGTCATTGAAGGTCAAGGCGGTCTGGTGGTCACCGATGCCCTCTGCTTCGGCTCCAGACTGATATGGAGGGACGTGGATCAGAGCGTGAGTGACCCGTTGACAGCCCTGGCGCAGTACTATGTTGCGGATCGCCCCTCCTGCGCCCGCATGTATACGAGATATGAGCAGAGAGTTGAGTACATCAAGAAGATGATCAGGGATTTCAACGTGGACGGCGTCGTATATGTGCGGCTGACGTTCTGTGAACTGTGGGGGTTTGAACAGTACTCGCTGGTGAACGATTTCAAGCAATCCAACATACCCCTTCTGTGCATGGACCGCGAGTATACTCTGACCGGTGTCGGTCAATTGAGAACAAGGGTTCAGGCATTCTTGGAGACACTGGGGGACAAACATGGATGAGAAGAAAGAGAGAAGCCTGTCCAGAATGAGAGAGGAAATGGCCATGTTCCAGCCATTGCTGGAGATCCTCAAAGCGGACCCGGGCGAAATGGGGAATCTGCAGGCTTTCCTGGTCGAGAACATAATAAGCAACCACAAAGTAATCATTGATTGTGTCGAGCAAGGGAAGCCATTCCTGGCCAGCCAGTTCACCAATCCCGTCGAGATACTGACGGCCATGGACGTCCCCTGGTACTTCCACGTCCAGCAGCAGTTTGCCGCGGGTGGCACCGGAGGAAGCCCTCACACCCTGGAAGACCTGGAGAACATGGACAGGCTGGGGGTTCCTGCAGACTGTTGCACGCTTCTGCGACTCCTGCTCTACTATCAGGTTGCCGGCCTGTTGCCCATTCCCACAGCATATCTGGCGTTGACCGAGCCGTGTGACAGCGTGGCCGGCTTGCACGCAGCGTTCATGAACCACCCGGATTGGCGGGACGTCCCGGTTTTTGAACCGGAGGTTCCCTACCACGACGATGCTCGTGCTTACGACTACTATGCCGGGGAACTGAAGAGGATGATCGACTTCATTGCCAAACACACCGGGAAGACGATGAACATGAACCGCCTCAAGGAAGTCGTGACTGAGACTAACAAGGGCTATGCATTATGGATAGAATACAGCGACCTGAGGCGGGCGGTGCCTACGCCCCACAGCTATGTCATGCCGTTGTCAGGCTTCTACACCCTCAACACTGCCGGCGCCGGAGAACCCGAGAAGACGCAATGGTACAGGGACCTTGTGGCCAATGCCGAAGCGCGAGTACGTGAGAACAGGCCTGAGGTGCCGAATCAGAAGATCAGGTTGCTCTGGTATGATATCCAACCCATGTTCTTCAGTGAGCTGGTCCCGTGGCTGGAGCAGGAATGGGGAGCAGTCATTGCCATGGACATGGTGAGCTACTGTCCCCACGAATTGGTGGATACCTCAACCGAGGATGCCATGTTTAGGGGTCTGGCCAAGAGAGCCCTGCAGCACGGGCCCATGATCCATCAGGCACGCGGCCTGGTAGAAAATGTTATTGCCGACATCAGGCGGATCGTCACAGACTACAAGATCGACTGTGTGATCTTCCCGGGCCATATGGGACACAAGGACATGGCGGCCACTGCCAGCATTGCGCGCGAGACCTGCCGCGAGCTTGGTGTCCCGTACCTGTACATAGGGATGGACATCTGTGACAAGCGCTACACCAGCGTAGATCAGATCAAGGACAAGATATCCAAGTTCTTCACCGCCATGAGGCTGGGCTAGCAGGCTCGGCCTGAACGAGCCTCACGATACGAGACTGATCTGCACCAGGCCTGCTTCAAGCCTGGCGCCTTAGGCTATTCCTTTCTCTTCGTAGTACATCCACCACCCGGTCACGAACATCTCCGCGCCATCTGGCTCGACCAGCAGGCCCAATCGACGCCTGGCGTCCGCTGCGAAATGCAGGGCAACCGAGTTGGAGACGTAACCACGCTTCAGGCTGTGCTTGGAGGTAGAAGCGACAGGGAGAATGAGCGTGCTCGGAATCAAGGAGGTCCTCTATTGAGTGTCAGGTCCGCGACCTGACCTGCTCGGTGGGGGAACGGCCATTAGCTCCCGGTCAAGTCCCTTTGTCGAAAGAGCCAGATGGCCAGACCGCCCAGCGCCAGAATGTAGATCGTCAATACCAAGAACGCGTGAAGTGCGCTGGGGAATGAGCCGAAGCCTCCGCCGATGGCGAAGTTCATCACCATTGTGTCATCTCCCGATCTCATCAGCGCGGCGGCGTTGCGGCCCAGCAAATACGAGGCCACGGTCTCGAACCACGTGAAGAGGTTAAGGCAGATAGCCACCACAATCGATTCAGCATAGTAGTAGACCAGTGAGATGGCCATCCCGGCCGCTGACGAAGTGGTAAGCACGGTGAAGAAGGTGGCCAGCGCTATGTAAGGCAAGAAGGAAAACCAGGCTTTGCCAAAGGCAATCGGCACATCGATCCATCGCGCTGAGTCTGATGATCCCGCGGGAGCGTCTCCAGCCAGAGCTCCGGCAATAAGGCTACTGACAGCGGTGACCGCCATGACGATCAGGAGAGCGCCTCCTGCCAGTAGAATGAGCAGCACTATCTTGCTGGCCAAGTACTGCCAGCGCCCGGTGCCCCTGGCGAGAATGGAACGAATCGTCCTCCAACGGTACTCAGTACCCAGAACGGAGGCCGTGAGAATCACAACGAGAAAGACGCCAATGCTGTGGGCCAAACCAAGAACGTTGGGGATGCTCCCAGGCAGGGTGAAGTTGGCATAGATATCGCCGCTTTGCTCGCTACGGTTGACAGAGTAGCTCACCCACACGAACAGCTGCGAGACAACCAGGAGAACGCCCAGCATGATCCACGGCAGCCAACGTCGCCGGAGCTTGTACCACTCCCACCGTGTCAGGTTCATAATGTGGGCCATACGGGCAATCATGATGCTTCCCCTGGCGCGGAAGGGCTGTCGTCGCCTGTGACTTCCAAGAAGTAGCGCTCCAGAGAGACTTGGACCGGCGCCATCTCTTTCACAGAAACACCCTGGTCAGCCAGGGCTTTGGTCAGTTCCCAGGACCTCTCCGGCGGTGCCTCAGCCGTCAGGTACCCGTTCTCAGCCGCAACGGATGCGACCCATGGGAGGGCCGAGATAATGGCTGCAGCCCTGGTATCATCGGTGGTGGTGAATCTGACTGCTCCTCGCTGCTGCAGGATATCGCGCATGGCGCCCTGAGCTATGAGTCGTCCTCGCGACAGGATGGCAACGCGATCACATACCTGTTCCACTTCATGGAGCAAGTGGCTGGAAAGCAGCACCGTGCGTCCTTCGGTGCTGAGGTGGCGAATGAGCTCCCGTACTTCCGCCATACCCGCAGGGTCCAGCCCGTTTGTCGGCTCGTCCAGGAAGAGCAGATCCGGGTCACCGAGCATAGCATAGGCGATACTCAATCGCTGCTTCATGCCTTGGGAATAGGTGGAGAACTTGCTATGGGCGCGACTGGAGAGGCCGACCAAGTCCAGCAAACGCTCAATGTCTTTGGAATCGCCGCGACCGATGATGCCCTGGAAGTATCGCAGATTCATTCGCCCCGAAAGGTAGGGATAGAAGGACGGGCTTTCCACAATAGCCCCGATGTGGTGGAGAGCCTCCTGTCGTCCACTTCTCGTATCGCGGCCCAGAAGGCGGAAGGTCCCGGAGGTGGGGCCAACCAGACCCAGCAGCATGCTCATGGTTGTGGTCTTGCCGGAGCCATTGGGGCCGAGAAGCCCGAAGACACCACCGCGAGGCACCTGAATTGACAAACTGTCCACAGCAAGTACAGACGCGTACCGCTTGGTCAATGCGTGGGTCTCAACAACGAGTTCATGCATACGGGTGCGGCTCTTGGGCAGTGTACACCGCGCCCAGCACCTCGTCAACGTGATGTTGTGTTTGGAGCAGCCTCATCACCCGGGGCGACTGTCAGGTTCGCAACCCGACCCTGGGGGAATTGCCAGGTGCCTCGGGGGGGCCACAACAGGCGCGGATTCGCCAAGCATGATTCAGAGGTTCCGGCCAATAGCGGCACCTTCATGAATGGCCTCTCTTATCCCTCGAGGCTCAACGGCATCACCGGCAACGTATGTCGGGACTTCACCGGCAAGAGCGCGGTACAGCTCAGATCTCGACCTAGCGCCGGCAGCCAGCACCAGCGAGTCCGCCAAGACAGTCTCGTCCCTGCCATCCGGCAGCCCAACCTCTATTCCGTTGTCCGTGATCCTCTTGTAGGTCACCCCGGTCAACAGCCTGACGCCTTTATACGCCAGCCTCTCGAGCATGCCCCATCTCCGAGAGGCTTCCATTCTGGCGGCCATCCCCGGGCCTCTCCTCATGAGGGTCACTGATTTCCCGTGCCGCACCAGGAATTCGGCCACTTCACAGCCCACAAGCTCACCCCCTATGACAGCCACCCTCTTTCCTGTATCCACCTCACCACCCAGCACCTGAAGAGCGCTGAACACGTTGCCGCTGGCTATCCCCGGAATGTACGGGACTATGGGTCTGGCGCCGGTGGCCACGATTACCGCCTCCGGCCTCAGCTGTCGAACCGATTCCAGCGTGGCTTCCTTTCCCAACTCTACGTTCGCGCCGGCGGCGTACACCTGCCTCACCAGATAGTCGAGGAGCGGTTTCAGACTCTCTTTGTATGGAGGAATCGCCGCATAGAAGAGCTGGCCCCCAAGCCGCTGGCCTTTCTCCCATAGCGTCACCTCATGGCCCCGCAGAGCGGCCAGCATGGACGCCTCCAGGCCGGCGGGCCCTCCGCCGATCACCAACACGCGTTTGGGCTTCACTGC
>DAIQQD010000084.1:0-8537 GCA_036787015.1 Chloroflexota bacterium | reverse complement strand
TCTGCCGCGTCTGTGGCTACGTCAGGCTGAAGACGCCTTCGTTCCGGCCAGAGGGGAAGACTCTCCCGGCCTGCACTGCGAATCGCTCCGGGGAAGCGGTTCACGATGAGACTTTTATGTGGAGTCCGCGGCGCGAAATGAGATACTCGCGTGAGTGGGGCATTGTATCGTGTTCATCAACCCGTCAAGAGTCCGTTCTTGCCGGCGCGGTACCGAACTCAGAGGGGGAATGGAATAGCAGAGCCACTCGTGAGGAAGCTGGCGGTCAGAGACCCCAGTACGCTGGGTCTGTGGCGCCATGTCCAGACAGCGCCCTTCCTGGGGCTTATCGCGCTGGAGGTGGATCAGCTCACGAAGCTGGTGGTCAGAGAGACCCTCCCGCTGGGAGAGTCGATACCGCATGATGCCCGTCTTCGCATAACCCACGTGGTCAATCCGGGTATTCTGTTCGGGGCGCCCGCTTCACCCATCGTCTCATTGCTCCTGCCTCTGGCGATGATACTCGTTTCGCTAGCCATCTATTGGAGATTCCGGAAGCCAGGGAGCACACTCCTCAGCATGGGTACGGGGCTGTTTGTCGGTGGAACCCTGGGAAACCTGACAGACCGGATCATCCATGGTCACGTCACTGACTTCATCGAGGTGGTCTCATCTGCAGGCGATGTCAGCATGGTCTTCAACCTGGCTGACCTGTGTATCATCACAGGCATTGTCATCCTGGAATCCTTCATGATCAGACACATCGTCAGGCTCATCATGAAGAAAGGCCTGCGATATAACCCCCTGAGGCCTGCCATGTTGAGGATCATCCGCCGGAGATACCTCGACAAGAAGGGCTAGCGGCTGCGTTTGGTGAACATGACCGGCGCCCGGCTCCAAACGTGGTTGGCGCTGCGGCCGTTCTCCGACCTCACCACGGGCCCCGGCGCTCAGGCGCCGAAACGGTCTCTATCCCCCATCGAGTCTCTTTGATCCCTAACGCGCTTGTGCCATCCCAGCCTGACTCCTCCTTTGTCCGCCAGCCGGGCGCGGACCAATGCTGGCAGCACCGATTCGCAATAGTCGGGTGACAGAGCCTCAGACAGATCCTATCTCGGCATGCAGACGATATGCCCCGGTCAACAAGAGGGTGTATTGACAAAGTTAATATGATATGGTAGATTATCTTAAGAAAATCAATATCAAGATTAATCATTAAGCAGGTGATAGAGATGGCAAGAGATTGGCAGGAACTGACGAAAATGACCCAGGGCAAGCCGGTGACAGTTGAACGCGTACGTGTAGTGGATGAGGATATTGCCATCGAGGGCAGTTTCACACTCCCGCGACTGGCGAACCTCTCTGCCGAGGACCAGGTCTTCGTCATGGCCTTCGTCCGCTGTCACGGCTCCATCAAGGCGATGGAAGAGATGTTCGGCATAAGCTATCCCACGGTGAAGAACCGGCTTAACCGCATCGCCCGGCGGCTGGAGTTTGTGGAGACCGTGGAAGTCTCACCGGACGAAGAAGCGATTGGTGGCCTGGAGCGGGGGGAGATCTCCGTCGACGAAGCACTAAGGAGGCTGGAATAATGAAGCGACCGCCCATGCTGATGCACATGAGAATCCAGGGAGAGAGAAGGGGATTCGGCTTGTGGCTGCCGCTCTTCCTGCTGCTGCCGCTGGCGCTGGTGGTGTTCATTATCCTGTCCCCGCTGATACTGGTGGCGGCCATTATTCTGTGGCCGAGCGGCTGGGGGAAGAGGGCGTTGTTCACACTGAGAGCCGCGCTCGACATATTCTGGTCGATGCGCGGCCTCAAGGTTGATGTTCGCAGTGGTCGTCAATGCGTGTCGATTTCCGTCGTATAGGCGAGTGAAGGAGGACAAAGCCATGTCGGACAACAAGAAGAAGATCCTGGAGATGCTGGCCCAGAACAAGATCAGCGCCGATGATGCTTATCGCCTGCTCAGCGCGATAGATGGTGGGGAGGGCAGACGCGAAAGTACCAACAAGGGGGGGACTGCTGTCAAAGACAAGGCAAAGTACCTGCGCGTTACGGTAATGCCAGGCCCCGGGAGTGAGCGGAGCGGCAACTACGACCGGGTGAACATTCGCGTGCCGATGTCGCTGATACGTGCCGGTATCAAGTTCACCTCTCTGATACCGTCTGAAGCCCGGGACAAGGTGAATCTGGCGCTGCACGAAAAAGGCATCGACTTTGACGAGCGCAACATGAAACCCGAAGAAATCGAGGAGCTCATCGGGGCCCTGAGCGATCTTGAAGTGGATGTGGTAAGCAAGAACGGAGAAAGCGTCAAGGTGTTCGTTGAGTGAAAGAGGTTTCGAGAGCGAAAGCAGACCGTCGAGAGAATGGCGGCAATGAGGAGGTGTTCTGATGGCTGAGGCAAGAAGACCATATCCGGCAAGCCTATCGGTTGACTATCCTGACCGCGAGTTGAACCGGCTGACTTCGTTCTTCCGTCTCATTACGATCATTCCCATAGCCATCATCCTGTGTTTGGTCAGCGGTGCAGTCTTCAGCTCGGAGGATGACTACGGATGGGTAGCGATGTTCTCCGCCGGCGGGGTGCTCTTCCTGGCCACCATGCTCATGCTGGTCTTCAGACAGAAGTACCCGCGCTGGTGGTTTGACTGGAACATCGCCTTGACCAGGTTCGGCGCACGGGTCGGGGCCTACCTGGCCTTGCTGAGGGATGAGTATCCATCGACGGATGAGGACCAGGCTGTGCATATCGCGATGCCATACCCGGATGCCAGGAAGGACCTCAATCGGTGGCTGCCGCTGGTGAAGTGGTTGCTGGCCATCCCGCACTACATCATCCTCTTCTTCCTGGGCATTGCCGCCATCTTCGTGGTGATAGTGGCGTGGTTCGCCATACTGTTCACCGGCCGCTATCCCAAGGGGTTATTCGACTTCGTGGTCGGAGTCATGCGGTGGTCATTGAGGGTCATGGCATACGCTGCCCTGCTGACGACAGACGACTATCCGCCGTTCACCCTTAGGGAGCAGTCTCTGTAGTCACCGGGAACAGTGAACAGACTATATAGGAGGAGAATATGAAGGAAGCGTCTATCGGAGGGACTATCTGGTTTGGTGGTTGGCTGTTCACCATAGGTTTTGCGAACCTGGTCTGGTGGAAGATCATCCTGGGCATAGTGGTGTGGCCGTTCTTTCTGGCCAACCATATTGTCTAAGCCAAGCCGGGGCTTCCATCGTGCTCTGATCACAGAGGCAACACGTCTTGGGGATCAGGCCTGGCCCTTCACTTTGGTCAGGGCCATCGCCCGCTGATAAACGTGGTCGGCGCTGAGGCCGTACTCGCGCATCACCACCGGCCCGGGTGCTGAAGCGCCGAACCGGTCCACACCAATCACGTCTCCTTGGTTGCCGACGTACTTGTGCCAACCCTGGGTTACTCCCGCTTCCACCGCCAGCCGGGCGCGGACGGATGCCGGCAGCACCGATTCGCGGTATTCGGCTGATTGGACCTCAAACAGCTCCCAGCTCGGCATGGAGACGAGGCGCACCGCCACTTTCTGCTCCAGCAGTTTCTGCTGCGCGGCTATTATCAAGCCCACTTCTGATCCGCTGGCGATCAAGATCAGTTGCGGCTTCGCGTTGGGTGCATCGGAGAGAACATACGCCCCCCGCCGCAGCCCCTCCGCCGGCGCGAAGTGCCCGCGGTCCAGCGTCGGCACGTTCTGCCGGGTCAGGATAAGGGCCACCGGCCGGTCGCGCGATTCGACCGCAACGCGCCAGGCCACGGCGGTTTCGTTGGCGTCACACGGTCGGATCACAATCAACCCCGGTATGGCACGGAGACTGGCAACCTGCTCCACCGGTTGATGGGTGGCTCCATCCTCGCCCACCGCTACGCTGTCGTGGGTGAAGACATATGTCACCTGCAATCCCATCAGCGCGGCCAGCCGGATCGACGGGCGCAGGTAGTCCGAGAAGACCAGGAACGTGGCGCCAAAGGGGATGATGCCACCATGGGCTGCCAGGCCGTTCATGATGGCGCCCATGCCGTGTTCGCGGACGCCGAAATGCAGATTGCGCCCGGCGTAGCTCCAGCCGCCGCCCGCCGCGCCTTGCCGGTCGCACTCTGCGGCCTGCGGGCTCTGGAAATCGCCGGCACCCTTGAGCTCGGTCTGGGTGGAAGGATTCAAATCCGCGGAGCCGCCGATCAAGCCTGGAAGCTTGGGGGCGATTGCCTGCAGCACCTTTCCCGATGCCACCCGTGTAGCCAGCCCCTTGCCATCGGCGGCAAACGCCGGGATGGCTGCGTCCCAGCCCTGCGGCAGTTCTCCCTTCATCAATCGGCGGAGTTCGGCGGCCGGTTCCGGGTATTCCTTCTCATAGGAGGCGAGCTTCTTGTTCCACTCGTCCTCCAGTTTGCGCCCCCGCTCGACAGCCTGACGGAGATGCTGCTCGACGTCCTTCGGCACGAGGAAGGGGGGTTCCAGGGGCCAACCCAGGTTCTGTTTGGTCAGCTTCACCTCGTCCTCTCCCAGGGGCGAGCCATGGGCGGCAAAGGTGTCTTGTCTGTGGGGCGAACCATAGCCAATGTGGGTCCGTACCAGGATCAGCGACGGACGGTCCGTTTCTTCTTGGGCCAGGCTTAGGGCTCGTTCGACAGCCACCAGGTCATTTCCATCGCCAACCAGTAGCGTGTGCCAGCCATAGGCCGCAAACCGCTGGGCGCGGTCTTCGGTGAAGGTGAGATGAGTCGAACAGGCCAGAGTGACCTGGTTGTCATCGTAGAGGTAGATCAGTTTCCCCAGCTTCAAGTGCCCGGCCAGCGAAGCGGCTTCGGCGGCTACTCCTTCCATCAGATCACCGTCGCTGACCAGCCCGTAGGTGAAGTGGTTGATGATCTCGAAGCCAGGCCGGTTGTAGCGCGCGGCCAGGTAGGCTTCCGCGATGGCCATGCCGACGCCGCTGGCGAACCCCTGGCCCAGCGGGCCGGTGGTGGTCTCCACCCCCGGCGGCATACCGCGCTCCGGATGACCGGGCGTCCGGCTGCCCCACTGCCGGAACTGCTTGATCTGCTCCAGGGGCACATCATAGCCGGTGAGATGCAGCAGGCTGTATAGCAGCATGGAACCATGCCCGGCCGACAGGACAAACCGGTCCCGGTTGAACCACTGCGGGTTGGCCGGACTGTGCTGCAGGAACCGTGTCCACAACACGTAGGCCATGGGTGCGGCGCCCAGCGGCAGTCCGGGGTGGCCGCTATTGGCCTTCTGGATAGCGTCGATCGAGAGGAAGCGAATGGTGTTGACCGACAGTTGATCCAGCTGGTCCGAGTTTGGTGTCATCGCCGTCTCTGCACTCATCCTTCGTCTCTCCTTGGCTTGCGCGAGAAGAGCCCCGTCATAGGGAACTCCTCTCATTCCGGTGCAACCGGGCTACACCTGCGCCGGCAGCCGTCGTGGCACCCCACCAAGTTTCACACACGTCTACCCGCTTTGTCCAGATCGCGTTGGGGCCGTGCGATGCAGGCTGACCTGGCGGAGTTCCGAAAGGCTCTCCGTAGAACGCCTGTGGCCTTGTGATATACTCAGTGGCATACGACGAGAGTTGTCATCACGCCTTTCCTGCCGCCCGCGTACTCAGTGGAGAAGTCGCATCCCGTTCGAAACCGCAGTCGCCAGCTCAATGCAAGAATCTCTGTTCAAATAGGGAGTCCTTTCTCGAATGGAGGCAGAACCATGACCCAGGTTACTCTCAGTCTGAGTGTCGAGCAGATCACCGGGTTGGTATCCGTCATGAGATTGGAGGGCACGGTCATGGCCGACGCCGAGATGGCCATGGCAGAGGCTCTGGAGCATGCAGCGGGTGAAGGCACCCGGTCGATGGTCCTGGATCTCTCGAGGGTCTCTGGCATCGACAGCGGCGGTGCCAGCGCACTGGTGAAGCTCTGGGTGTTGTCGAAGAGCCGCCGTATGAGCCTCTCGGCTATTGGCCTGGATCGCAGGACCAGGGAGATCCTGGAACTCACCCAGTTGGCGGGTGTCATGCCTCTCTTCGACGACTTGAACCAGGCCTTGTCGTCCGCCGGAGCGGGGACCAGCATCCCCGGTCCTGCCGGTGCGAACAAACTCGAGTTCACGAAGGAGTCCACCACTGGCATGAACCGTGGCAGCGTGGTTTATTGGGCCAAGCCGGTGGAGAGACTCCGAGTTACCAAGGTGCCGGGAGCCGTAAGCAGTCTGAACGTAGACGGCCGGCGTCCCGTGGGGCCCATCAAGGGATTCGGCCAGATGTGGGAGAAGACCTACGAGATACGCTTCTCTGATGCCAAGAAGACACTGGTTGAGATTGCGGCCACTGCGAAGGCGAATTTCGTCCGCTTCCAGCCGCCGCAGAACAACTTCTACCCTTCGCCCGCCGGCATTGTGGCCGGCGAGACGGTGCTGATCCGGTCGGCTGTCGGGGGGATACCCATTCTCACCGGCGTGCTGGTGAGCTATGCCGATGATGTCTCCTTCACCTTCATGACTCCGCAGGGACACCCGGAATCCGGCTGGGTGACTTTCCGCGTCTTCAGGGAGGGCAACGAGACGGTCTGCCAGATCCAGGGACTGGCCCGGGCGAATGACCCCATCTACGAGATCGCTTTCCGTCTCCATGGCGCGAAGTTCCAGGAGATGACCTGGCAGCACGTGCTGGGATCTCTGGCCAAGTACCTTGATGTGAATGTCCCGGTGACCATGAAGAAGAGGTGCGTGGCGCCCAACCTGCAGTGGTCGCAGATTGGCAACATCAGGCACAATGCCCAGGTATGGACACTGGCGTATCTCCTGGTATGGCCAATCCGCCGGTTAGTGCGGATATTCAAGAAATGATTTCATCTCGGGTGGAGGACTCCCGTCCGTACGACGCGGTGGTCGTGGGCTCCGGGCCTAACGGGCTGGCAGCCGCCGTGAAGCTGGCCCAGGCGGGGCTTTCCGTCGCCGTCTTCGAGTCCAGGGCGACGGTGGGGGGAGGCGTTTGCACCGCCGAGCTGACCTTGTCTGGATTCCAGCACGACGTCTTCGCTGCGGTGCACCCACTGGCCGTGGCCTCGCCATTCCTGCGGACTCTGCCCCTGGCAGAGCACGGCCTGGAGTGGATTCACTCCCCGGCCCCGCTGGCCCATCCGCTGGACGACGGCACGGCTGTCATGCTGGAGCGTTCGGTGGAGGCAACGGCGCAGAACCTGGGAAAGGACGCGAGGGCATACAAGAAGCTGGTTGAGCCGCTGGTCAAGCACTGGGATGACCTGGCGGGCGACATGCTGCGCCCATTCAGCTTCCCCGGCCATCCCCTGCTGTTCTCGCGGTTTGGCCTTCGCGCCATACGTTCGGCCTCCGGCCTGGCGGAGACGGTGTTTGCGGGGCCCCGTGCCAGAGCGCTGTTTGCCGGCCTGGGGGCGCATTCCATCATGCCGCTGGACAAGCCGGGCAGCGCCGCCATCGGCCTGGTCATGTGCGTCACCGGCCACGCCGTGGGCTGGCCCATTGTGAAGGGCGGGTCGCAGAGGATCGCCGAGGCGCTGGAGGCCTATCTCCGGACCCTGAATGGCGAGGTTGTGACTGGCGCTGCCATCGACTCCATCGAGAAGCTGCCGAAGGCGCGCGTCATTCTGCTGGACGTCACTCCGCGGCAGATGCTGCAAATGGTGCGGGGTTTCCCCGATGGATATCAGCGCAAGCTGAAGAGGTATCGCTACGGTCCCGGCGCTTTCAAGGTGGAGTGGGCGCTTGAAGGGCCCATTCCGTGGCGGGCCGCAGATTGCCGGCGGGCCGCCACCGTTCATCTGGGTGGCACGCTGAAGGAGATTGTCCAAGCCGAGTCCGGCATCTGGCGCAACAACCACGCGGAGAAACCGTTTGTCCTGCTAACGCAGCAGAGCCTTTTCGATCCGACGCGTGCGCCAGAGGGGAAGCACATGGCCGGGGCCTACTGCCACGTGCCCAATGCGTCAACCGTCGATATGACAGCAGCTATCGAGGCCCAGGTGGAGCGCTTTGCCCCTGGGTTCCGCGACCGCATACTGCAGAGATACCAGATGCCGCCCGCCGAGCTGGAGAGGCTCAATGCCAACTGCATCGGCGGGGACATCGCCGGCGGCATCCAGAACCTGAGGAGACTCCTGCAGACCAGCTTGGGCGGCAGTCCCTACGCGACTCCGGTGGACGGCGTATACGTTTGCTCGTCGTCTACCCCGCCCGGGGCCGGCGTCCACGGCATGTGCGGCTATCATGCGGCAGTTGCGGCGCTGCGCCGTCTATCGTAAACGGGCCATCGTAAGAGGCGGGCAATTATGAAGCGCTTGAATCCGGAGAAGCTGCACGTTACGTACCTGCCGGGCGTCGGCCAGACGGAGCTGCTGTCACCGCGCCGCTACACTCTGACGCACTCCGATATCACGGGGGAGCTGTTCCTGTCCATCGGAACCGAGTATGACGGAAAGCGGATCTCGCACTGGTACACCAGGCTGATGAGGGATGAAGTCCTGGCAGAATGGGAAATGGATAGTGGTGAGC
>DAIQQD010000083.1:6551-8584 GCA_036787015.1 Chloroflexota bacterium | reverse complement strand
ACAGCGAGGAGCGCTTCCGGTCGCTGGTGGAGAAGGCCACTGACGCAGTCGCCGTCCTCGATGCCGCTGGCAACATACGCTACTACACCCCTTCCATGGAGCGCGTCACCGGATACAGGCCCGGGGAATGGGTCGACAAGTCATTGAGTGACCTGCTCCTCCACCCCGACGACCTGCCGAAGCTGGCGTCTGTCTTGGAACAAGTGCTGAAGGAGCCCGGCGCCTCTGTTGAGAACTTCACCACCCGGTACCAGCACCGAGATGGCACCTGGCACGTTCTCGAAGCCACGGCACGGAACATGCTCCACGACCCCAAGATCAACGGCATTGTCGCCAACTTCCGGGACATCACGGAGCGCGTGAAGGCGGAGGAGAAACTGAAGGAAAGCGAGGGGCGCTATCGCCTGCTCGCCGAGAATTCCACGGACGTTATCTGGGTTGCCGATCTCAATCTCAGGCTCACCTATGCCAGTCCCGCGGTGACCAGGCTGCTGGGATACACGATGGAAGAGGTTGCCGCCGGCTCCTTCTTGAACGAGGCGCTCACCCCCGATTCGCTGTCGTCGATTGCCCAAGTGTTTGCGGAAGATCTGGCTGCCGAAGACAGCAGGCCGGGAAGTTGGAGAGAGCGCACCGTGGAGATCGAAGTCGTGAGCAAGGATGGCTCCAAGTACTGGCTGGAGGCCGCTATCAGCGGCATCCGTGATGCGGCGGGACGATTGATTGAGTTCCAGGGAGCGTGCCGCAACATCACCGATCGCAAGAAGGCGGAGGAGTCACTCCGCAGCAGCGAGGAGCGTTTCCGTGGGCTGGTAGAGACCACCAGCGACTGGGTCTGGGAGATCGACCGGAATTCCAGATATACTTACGTCAGCCCCAGAGTCCGCGAGATCCTGGGTCGCGAACCTGAGGAGATGCTGGATCACACCCCCTTTGAATTCATGCATCAGAGGGAGGGCCGCCGGGTCTCCAAGATCCTGCGGCGTTTTTCCGCCGAACACCTGCCGTTCTCCCTGCTGGAGAACACCTGCACACACAAAGACGGCCACTCCGTGATTCTGGAGACGAGCGCCGTCCCCATTATCGGCAGCGATGGCAGCTTCCTCGGTTACCGCGGCATCGACCGCGACATCACCGAGAGGAAGAAGGTGGAGCAGGAGTTGCAGCGCAGCCTCAAGAGACTAGCAAGGACCATGGAGTCCACCATAGAGGCCATCACCACCACCATCGAAACCCGCGACCCCTACACCACCGGCCACCAGGTGAGAGTCACCGATCTGGCCTGCGCCATCGCGAAGGTCATGGAAGTCCCACCCACTCAGATCGAGGGAATCCGCGTCGCAGGGCTGCTGCACGATATCGGCAAGATCGCTATACCCACCGAGATCCTCAGCAAACCTGGCAAACTCAACGAGGTCGAGTACGAGATGATCAAGACCCACGCCAAGGTCGGCTACAACATACTGAAGAAGATCGAGTTCCCGTGGCCGGTAGCCAGGGCTGTGCTGCAGCACCATGAAAGGTGGAACGGCTCCGGTTATCCTCACGGCATACGCGGCGAAGATATACTCCTCGAGGCGCGGATCCTGGCCGTCGCCGACGTCATGGAAGCCATGTCCTCCCACAGACCGTATCGGCCATCGATAGGCGCCGAGAAGGCCCTGGATGAGATAGCCAAGAACAGCGGCGTCCTCTACGACCCAGCCGTTGCCGACGCTTGCATCACCGCGTTCACCCGGGCCGGCTTCAAGTTTGCATCGTCACCGCTGGGTGTTGCCGGGGAGCATGAAGCTACGTCTGCCAGCCACCCGGTGCAGTATCTGGAAGACCAGCGACGCTCTCCTCCCGACCGCTCCAAAACATGACCGCAGCCCAGCCATGATGACGGCGGTCGCGACAGTGGGATGATGGTGGTGGCGGATTTAGCTCCGCTCTATCCGCCCTACACGTGGATTCCCGCCTCCGCGGGAATAACAAGACAGGTGCAGCAGGATGCTGCCGGGAGTCCGAGGGTGTCCCTCGTTTTCCCGTTT
>DAIQQD010000083.1:0-6451 GCA_036787015.1 Chloroflexota bacterium | reverse complement strand
ACAGGTGCAGCAGGATGCTGCCGGGAGTCCGAGGGTGTCCCTCGTTTTCCCGTTTTTGTTCTCCCCCAAGAATGGGGGCCAAGGGGGTTGATAGAGTATCATGAGACATCCTCCGGGGAATCTCCCGCATAGAAGACAAAGGGGGTTGAATACCGTGAAATCCTACCGCAAAGAACTCTGGTTCAATACCTCCCAGCGCAAAGCCTTCATCAACATCACACCCCAAGTGGCGGAATGTCTGAGCGAAAGCGGCATCAAGGAGGGGATGGCCCTGGTGAACGCCATGCACATCACCGCGTCGGTCTTCATCAACGACGACGAACGCGGGCTCCATAAGGATCTTGATGGATGGCTGGAACAACTGGCACCCTACGCCCGCAGCCGCTGGCAGCACAACGAGACCGGCGAGGACAACGCCGACGCCCATCTGAAGCGCCAGGTCATGGGGCGGGAGGTGGTGGTGGCGATCACCAGCGGGCGGCTGGACTTCGGGCCCTGGGAGCAGATATTCTACGGCGAGTTCGACGGCCGCCGCCGCAAGCGCGTCCTGGTGAAGATCATCGGGGAGTGAGACGATCCGGGACACCGCCCTGGAGAACCGGCTGACCATGGGCCCCGCCCACAGCACAACGAACACGATAGAAGCAGACGGCACCCAGTGAGCCATCCTACGAGATCCGACTCCCAAACCCAGAGAAGCGGGCTTTGGGATCTTGTGGACTTTTCCGCCCCTTCATGGCAAACTTAGGTCGGCAAGAACCACCCAGTCAGCAGCCCGAGGAGGCCACATGGATGCCAGGGATTCCGCATCCCGTGGGAAGAAACAGAAGCCTGTCACAAAACGCAGCAGACACGAAGACGCCGTTCATGCCATAGACGAAGCACTGAAGATAGACCCCAGAGATGCCACAGCGTGGATCAGCAAGGGCATCGTCCTCATCGATCTCGGCAAGAATGAAGACGCCGTTCAGGCATTGGACGAGTCACTGAAGCTGGACCCGAAAGACGTGGTGGCCCTCACCAGCAAAGCGACTGCCCTGATCAACCTGGGCAGAAATGAAGAGGCACTTCGGACCGTCGAGAGCGCCCTGGTGATTGAACCCACGGACGCCACCGCCTGGAGCAACAAGGGCGTGGCCTTGGCCGGTCTTCATAGACACGAGGATGCACTTCAGGCCCTGGAACAGGCCTTGAGTCTGAATCCCAAAGACGCTCTGGCCTGGGTGACCATGGGTGCCGCCCTCATAAGCCTGGACAAGAACACGGCGGCACTGGAAGCCATTGACGGTGCGCTGCGCATCCACCCAAAGGATGCCATGGCCTGGAGCATGAGAGGCGTGGCACTCGCCAATATCCACAGATACGAGGAGGCGCTTCAGGCCCTGGACAAGGCCCTGCAAATCGATGCCAAGGACCCGTTGGCCTGGACAAGCAAAGGCACGGTTCTCATCAACCTGGGCCGAAACAGGGAAGCCGTGGAGGCCCTGGAAAGGGCACTTTCGATCCATCCCGGAGATGCGGCCTCCTGGAGCAGGAAAGGCGTGGCACTGGCCAACCTAGGCAGAAACGAAGAGGCCCTGCAGGCGCAAGACAAAGCCCTGGCTATCCAAGACACGGATGCCACGGCATGGACCAGCAAAGGAGCCATACTCTCGAATCTGTCCCGCCACGGAGAGGCACTCCAGGCCCTGGACAAAGCCCTGTCCATCGATCCCAACTATGCCATGGCCTGGACGAACAAGGGAGCGGTCCTGATCAATCTCGGCAGAAACGAAGAGGCGTCAAAGGTATTGGACAAAGCGTTGAGCCTGGACTCCAGCCACGTCTCAGCCTGGGTAGACCAGGGTACCGCGCTCATCAACCTGGGCAAACATGAACAGGCTGAGCAGGCTTTGGCAAGGGCAGCCGACCTTGATCCCCAGAACGTCACTGTCTGGATGAACAGGGCGGCATGCCTCATCAATCTGAGCAGGCCGCAGGAGTCGCTGGAAGCTCTGGACAAAGCACTGGCGCTCGACCCTCGTCATGGCACAGCCTGCAGGAGGAAGGGCATTCTCCTCATCAATCTAGGAAGAGACGAAGAGGCGCTGAAGGCGCTGGAGGATGCCCTGGACGTCGATCCGGAAGACACCGGGGCTTGGGCTAGCAAGGGCACAGCCCTGGCCAACCTCGATAGATATGAAGAGGCATTGCAGGCGCTGGACGGAGCACTGGCGCTGGATCACAAGGACTCGATGACCTTGACCAACAAGGGCACCGTCCTCATCAATCTCGGCCGGTATGAAGAGGCGCTGCCACTGCTCGAAGAGGCGATCTCAATCGATCCCAACAACACTCTGGCCTGGCGCAGGAAGAGCTCCGCCCTAACTAACCTCGGCAGAGAAGAAGAGGCTCGCTAGTTCCCCGGAAGCGGGGGTGGCCTCTGCTGGCAAAACCACACCGTCACCCACCGCAACAGCCGCGCCGCCGTATGCCACGCTGCAATCACTCGGCGTGCCGTTCTCTCCTTCGGAATCTGCGATGGCCTGCGCCGCTCTCCACACGCGCTACTTGGCTGTCTTGACCCACAGCCTTTCACCATCCGTTGAGAAGGTGATGGTCCCGCATTGATCTGTGCGATAGACCTCCACACCGTTCAGCCTGGCCAGCAACTCGTCGCTGGGATGGCCGAACGTGTTGCCTTCGCCAACGGAGATGACCGCGACCTGCGGATCGACCGCAGACAGGAATTCAGGCGACGTCGAATACTTGCTGCCATGGTGACCCACCTTAAGAACGGTGCAGTCCAGGCTGCGCAGCACGCCGCCGTACATAATGTCTTGTTCGGCGGCTTCATCGGCGTCCCCGGTCAGCAGGAAACTCACTTCGTTCCACATCAGCCGCAGCACCACCGAATTGCTGTTCGCCTTGGATTCCGTCTCTTCAAGGAGATCCTCACGAGGATGGATGACCTCCAGGACTATCCCTTCCCCCAGGTCGATCTCCTGACCAGCCCCGGCGATGGTCCAGTCGATCCCCCTCTCTTCCACTTCCGTCAGCCACTCCCGATAGACGGGACCTTCCCCGTAACCGGACTCCAGCACCTGGCTCACTTTGTAGCGCTGCAGCACACCAATCAATCCGACAAGATGATCATCGTCGGAGTGAGTGAGTACCACCATATCCAGGCTCTTGTCCCAGAAGGGCAGCCTTTTGCCAAGCTGCTGGCACACCGTGTCCGGGTTCGGCCCGCCGTCGATCAGTATCTGCTGGCCCGCCGGCGTCTTGATCAAGATGGAGTCGCCCTGCCCAACGTCCAGGAAAGACACCGTCAGTTTCGTGTCGGGCAGAACCGACACCGCCACCCATACCAGGGAAGCACACACAACCAGTGCACCCACAGTCCGTTTCTTGGGCAGGCGATAGGCGGTCTTGCTCGACCACTCCAGCCAGCGGCTCAAGAGACTCAGAGGCGCGGCCATCACCCGTCTTAGCCGTCCCCTCCAGATGATCGCGAGGAGCACAAGACAGTACCCACACACCGCAGCAGCGTTGACTGAGGCGGTACCCACAGAAGCAAAGGGTAACCGAGCGAACCACTCAACCGTGGCCACAATGCACATGAGGAAGAATGAGGCCACCCACCCCACGACCCACGCCAAAGGCGGGGCGAACAAGCCGAGCAATGCCGTAACGCCGGCCAGCATGGTCGCCGGCGTTACGAAAGCCGAGGCGACCACCGTAGCCGGCAGGCCCACCAGGGAAAACGACTGGAAGTAGTAGACCATCAGCGGCAAGGTAGCCACGATCGCCGCCAGACCGACGGTGAAGTTGGAGAACAGCGGCTTGACGATGGATGAGATCCAGTGTCCTTCCGGAATCACCCTGTCGCCCCACTGCTGCAATGGCGGCTGAATGAGAATCAGCCCTGCCACGGCCGCGAAACTGAGCTGGAAGGACATGTCCCACAGCACTCTGGGGTCAAGGCCAACCATAATGGCTCCGGCAAAACACAGCGCCGACATGGCGCTGCCCGGACGACCGAGCCACAGTCCCATCAGAAGGAGGCTGAACATGATGGCTGATCGAAACACCGGCGGCTGCATTCCAGTGAGCGCTGAGTACAGCCAGACGATGACCAGTGTCACCACGAGGTAGATGGGGCGCTGCCGTCCGAACACCCAGGCAGCCGCGCCGAGGATGGCGCCGCCGATGACTGCCAGGTTGAAGCCGGAAATCGCCAAGAGATGCGATGTGCCCGTCTTGGAGAAGTCAGTCCTCAGCTCATCCGGCATGTGGCTGCGGATGCCCAACAGCAGCCCTTCCGCCAGCGAGGCCTGAGGCTCCGCCAGCGCTGTCGATATGGACCCGGCCAACCGGTTTCTCAAGCTGAACAGCCAACTTCTTTGGACCAACTCGATTTCTGCCGAATCACGCACCGTGCCCACATAGCCCTGTCGTTCCAGAAAAGCCCGGTAGCCGGCATTGCTGATTTCAGAGAGGAGATCGATCTCAGCCGTTATCCTTACAACATCGCCCTGGCTATACGAAGGTACCGGGTCGGTGTACACCACCACCTTGCCTGACGCCGCATGACGGGAGTTGCCCACCCAGACGTGCTCTGCAGAGACCCCCATCCAGGCGCCGCCATCACTGTATTCGGTGCCACGAACCACTTCACCTTCTATCACCACCCTCTGTCCGCTGTAATCCTGCAGGTCAGGTCTGCTCACTGCGAAGTCATACCAACTCAGGCCGCCCAGGAGTGTCACCACACACAGACCACCCCACAGCAAGACGGCCTTCCTCCGCCATAGGAACGCCACCGCCAGCATCACTGCCAAAAGCGGGATCAGTGCCAACAGCGGCAGAGACAGAATCGAACCCAGGAATACGCCGACAACCCAGGCAATGCTCAGTGAGGTGAGTCTCATGGTTGGTGATTTATAGTCTGTCTAGATATTGATATTTCAAGATTTAAATTTGTATGCTTGTATCTTAGATTACCAGTATTGAGCGTGTGAGTCCAACTGCGACGTGAAACCGCTTTATGATCGGAGGCTGCGAATGAGGTGGGTCCAGGCTCTCAATGCTGCTGCGCCACGGCGAAGCCGGGCGCCGACTGAGGGGCCGCTAACCGACCACCGTGATCTGGTCTTTGATGGACTCCAGGATCTTGGGGCCTATGCCGGGGACATTCAGCAGGTCGTCGACGGTCTGGAACGGGCCATTCTGGTCGCGGTAGTCAACAATAGCCTGGGCCTTTGCGGGGCCGATACCCGAGAGCGAGTCCAGTTCAGCGGCAGTAGCAGAGTTGATGTTGATCTTCCCGCTTGGCTCTTCGTCTGGGGTTGGCGAAGACCCACCATCATCAGGAACGAGCACGGTCACCCTTATCTTCAGTGACCCTTCTCCAGAAGGAATCACCCCGGCCCTCTGCAGGATGTCGTCCAGCGTCGCATCCTGGCCGACAGTGTAGACTCCCTCTCTTATTCCAGCACCGGTCAGATAGACTTCGACAGGAGACTCGTTGTCAGTTGAGGCAACAACTATCTCCACGGGCTGGGGCATGGAGACATACCTGGCTGTGAATACCGCCACCCCGGCTGCGGTGACTGCCGCCAACAGGCCAAGGGCCAGCAGCCACCATCTCTGTGGACTGCCGCGCCAAGTCATTTGATAGCGTCCGGCTCGAGAACCACTCTGGCATCCACCGCCACCGCCCCCTTGTTGTAGGCGAACACCGGGTTGAGATCCAGTTCCTTTATCTCCGGGTTCTTCTCCACAAACGCCGAGATCTTCATGATCATGTTCTCCAGGGCCGCTACATCCGACGGAGGCTGACCGCGGTATCCCTCCAACACCGGATAGCCCTTAATGTCACGAATCATTTCCTTGGCATCCTTCTTTTCCAAGGGAACGATTCTGAAGGATACGTCCTTCAGGATTTCCACCAGGATGCCACCCAAACCGAACATGAGAACCGGGCCAAACTGAGCATCCTTGGTCATGCCGATGATTACCTCTACGCCGGCCTTGGCCATTGGCTGGACCGAAACGCCGTGAATCTTCGCCTTAGGCTGCTTCTTCTTCACCGCCGCCATTATCTCTTTGTAGGCCTTGGTGACCTGAGTAGCGTTGTTCAAGCCGACCTTAACACCTCCGATGTCGCTCTTGTGAACGATATCCGGCGAGGCCACCTTGAGCACCACGGGGAAACCAAGCTCCTTGCTGATGGCCACAGCCTCCGTCGCGGAAGTCGCCAGCTTCGCCTTCACAATGCTGATGCCCGCCTTCTCCAGCACCTGCTTGGATTCGACTTCGGTCAGGAGGGTTCTCTTCTCCTTCTTGGCCCTCTGCAAAATAGCCTTGTCCATTCGGTCGTCCTCCGTCTTCTCAGTGATTCGTTCCAACCCTTAGCAGATCATTATACGTTCGGTGCTGACAGCCAGCAAGTTCCGGACAATTTGCC
>DAIQQD010000286.1:0-2374 GCA_036787015.1 Chloroflexota bacterium | reverse complement strand
AGGCGCTGCGGCGGTGTCGACTGGTCGTTGTCTTTGACAAGAATGTCAGCTATGGCAACGAAGGCGCTACATGCAATGAGATCAAGGCTGCCCTCTACGGCAGCGGCACCAACGGAGCGATCACCAACTTCATAGTTGGCCTGGGGGGACGTGACGTGAAGGCCAGAGATCTAGCGGATGCGGTGAAGAGGGCCCTGTCATCGCTCGACAAAGGCACCTTGAGCGGTGAATGCGCCCAATGGATCTGTGAGATTTGAGAGGACTATATTGTCACAGGTTAATGCCGTCAGCCTGACAGAGAAGGAATACATGCTGCCGGGCAACAGGCTGTGCCCCGGCTGTGCCTTGTCTTTAGCCTATCGTCACATCCTGAAGGCCCTGGATGGACGGGCCATAGTCACGGTCCCGGCGAGTTGCCTTACAGTACTTCATGGCATGTATCCGGTTACTTCTGTCACCGTCCCCTGTGTCAATACGCCGTTTGCCTCGGTGGCGGCATCGGCTACCGGCTTGGTGGCTGGCTTGAAGGCAGTGGGCAGGAAAGACCTGACCGTGGTCGCCGTGGCTGGAGATGGCGGCACACACGACATAGGAATCCAGGCACTGAGCGGTGCTGCTGAGAGGCGTGATGACTTCATCTACATCTGCTATGACAACGAAGGTTACATGAACACCGGCAACCAGCGTTCGGGCTCTTCTCCACTAGGCGCCGTGACCGGAACTACCCCTATTCTCGGCAAGCGGCAGCACGCGAAGGACATCGTGGCGATTATGGAGGCACATGCCGTGCCCTACGTGGCAACGGCGAATGCATCATACCCGCTGGACCTTTACCAGAAGGTGAGCAAGGCCATGTCCATGGTCGGCCTGAGATTCATACATGTGTACTCACCATGCCCTCCGGGCTGGGGGTTTCCTTTCAGTGACACCATCAGGATTGGCGAGCTGGCCGTGCAGACCGGATGGAACGTACTCTATGAGGTTGAGAACGGAGTGTTCCGGCTGACGGCAGGCAGTGAATCCGTCGCCAGGAAGGGCAACCCGACACATGTCAAGGAGTTCCTGGCAACGCAGGGGAGGTTCGGCAACCTCACTGAGGAGACGATCCAGGAACTTCAGGACTGGGTCACGGTGCGGTGGCAGCGCTATCTGGCGCGGGCAGGGAAGGCTTAAGGAACCCTGATTGCACGCCTGGTCTGAGTTCACGCCACCTAGAAGACGATCTTCTCTTCCCTCAATTCGCTGACTTTTCTATCGTCATATCCCAGCAGTTCCCTCAGCACCGTCCCGGTGTCTTGACCAAGCTGTGGACAACCGGAGACGACACTGAGCTCTGAATCGCTCATCTTGATCGGGAAGCCGCATGACTCGATGGGTCCGAGAGTTGGCTGGGCGGCTGTCTGAAACATGCCCCTGTGGCGAAGTTGGGAGTCCGCAAACAACTCGTCAAAGTCCTTCACTTTGCCGCAAGGTATGCGGACGTCCGTCATCAGCCTTTCGACCTCATCGGTCGTCCTCTGAGAAATCCATGCAGAGACAATGGCCACCCCTTCATCAGCGTTACGCACTCTGGCCACCAGGTTGTTGAATCGTGCATCGTGAATGAGCTCAGGTTTGCCGATGGCGCTCATGAACCTGTTCCACTGTTCATCCGTCAGTGCGACGATCACGATGTAGCCATCCCGGGCGCGGTATGAATTCCAGAAGGGAAGCGGATGCTTCTGATCAGTCAGGAACGACTCCAGCGTGCGACCCAGGCGGCTCGTCACCTCATCCCTATCTGGCCCATTTGCCCTGTCTGCCAGAGCCCAGAAGTTGTGGAAATACATGACGTCCTGCATTGAGACATCCACATGCTGACCCATACCGGTAGTTGCCCTTTGCCACAAGGCTGAAATGACTCCAATCGCCGCGTAGGCACCGGACACCAGGTCACCGAAGAAAACGCCAGGAGGGTGCCCCGGATTCCCCTGTGCCCACATGATCCCTGCGGTAGCCTGCGCAATGATGTCGAAGGCCGTTCTCTCACAGAGAGGGCCAGTGTGGCCGAAGCCGGTTATGGAGACATAGATCAACTTCGGGCTCTCACGACTCAAGTCGTCGTAGCTGAGGCCAGACTTCTCCAGAATGCCTTTGGCAAAGTTCTCGACCAATATGTCAGATCGCTTCGAGAGCTCTTTGACTATATGCGCACCTTTCTCTGTGCGCCAATCCACCACTATGGCCTCCTTGTTTTGATGGATGGTTGACATGGCACGTTCGGATCCTGTCAATCTCATCAGCAGGCGCATGGTGTCACCCAAGGGAGTCTCAACCTTAATGACGCGAGCGCCCAGGAGAGCCAGAATCTGAGCACACCGCGGCCCGGAAAGAA
>DAIQQD010000082.1:0-8613 GCA_036787015.1 Chloroflexota bacterium | reverse complement strand
TGGACGGTGACTCGCTGTCCGACCCTTCTGGCCCTGGAAAGAGAGGGTGAGGGAAGGGAGAAGAGGATCTGCGGCCTGATCGAGACGGAGTTGCTGCAGATCAGGGCGCATGCCATCAATCCGAAGATGAAAGCCACCCCTCTCAAGCTCCCTCCGCGGACAAGCAAAGATGACGTGCATTGCCAGTGGGAATTTAGGATCGAGGACTAGCTGCCGCGGCTTGTCGGAGACCTGTCACCCGCACATTGAGCGACGCTTGGGAAAGGACATCAGAATGGGAGAGAAATCGTTTCAGGACTACTACCCGGAACAGTTGAGCCATTGCTACGGCTGCGGCCGGCTGAACGAGTCCGGACTGCATATCCAGAGCTACTGGGATGGTGAGGAGTCCGTATGCAGGTTCCAGCCCAGGCCTTATCACGTTGCCATTCCGGGGTACGTATATGGCGGCCTGATTGCCTCTCTTATCGATTGCCACTGTACCGGCACGGCGGCGGCGGCCTCATACCGGGCGGAGGGGCGGGCCATGGGCACGGAGCCGGCGCTGCGCTTCGTCACCGCTTCGCTGCACGTTGACTACCTGCGGCCCACGCCACTCGGCGTCCCTCTGGAAGTAAGGGCGTCAGTTAAAGAGGTCAAAGGACGCAAGGTCAGCATGTCGGCAACGCTCTCGGCGGACGGGAACGTGTGTGCCCGCGGAGAGGTCGTGGCGGTGAGGATGCCGGAGCACCTGGTAACCAAGTAGAGCCGGCGATTCTACCGGGCATCCTCTTCCATTCGAGCCCTGATCCGGGAATAAGCTGCGCTGACGCCAAGCGCCTTCACACTGGTCTCCAGGTCAAGGTAAGTGGGCAGTCCCATCGACTCCATCTGACGCACCGACTCCTGCATTTCGGGCAGATCGATGCCATATCCCAGTACGGTCACCGGCTTCCCAATCTTTGATATGAGGGGTGCCAAGCCGGTGAATACCTTCAGGATCGGAGGCCCGAGATGGCACACGGCTGTCAGGCAATCCACGTTGGGATCGGAGAGAATCGCTGGGACCACGTCTTCATAGACTGAGAAGGGGAACTCCCGAACGGACATCATGGGGCCAACATCAACGGGGTTGTTGCCCAGCCTCGGCGACAGTTTCCCCAGTTGACTTCTGGTAGCAGCCGCGAAGGTGGCTGGAACCAGCCCAAACTCAGCGGCTGCGTCGCTTAGCATGACACCTGCTCCACCGGTAGCCGTGACAATAGCGATCCGATTGCCCTTCGGCAGCGGCTGCAGCGACAGAGCCTTCGGAATGTCCCAGAATTCGCGCCATGTTCTGAGCCTGATGACGCCGGCCTGCCTGAAGGCATTCTCATGGACCTGATCGTCTCCCGCCAGCGATCCGGTGTGGGAGGAGGCTGCTCTGGCCCCGGCTTCAGTACGGCCCGGCTTCAGTATCAACACCGGCTTCCGTGCCACCGCCTGCCGTGCCACCTCTATGAACCGCTGTCCGTTCTTTATATCCTCAAGGTGCATGCATATCACGTTGGTGCTCGGATCGTCCGCCAGGTAAGGAAGGAGGTCAAGTTCATTGACGTCGCACTTGTTGCCAAAGTCGCAAATCTTGCTGATGGGATAGCCGATGTCCTTAACGGGATGCACGCCGAAGGTCAGGAACCCGGTCTGGCTGCAGTAGGTAATGCCTCCGCTCGGGGGTTTGTTGTGGCCCATGGAGTACGGTGCAGTTACCAGACCGTAATCCGTGCTGAGAACACCCAAGGTATTTGGTCCCAGAAGGCGCATCCCATAGCGCCGGGCCGTTTCGACCAGGTGACGTTGGAGCGTGGCTCCGTCCCGGCCGGTCTCCGCAAATCCCTCGGTGGCTACAATGGCGGCCTTGATGCCCTTCTGACCGCACTCGTCTATTATGGGGAGCACCGTTGTCGGCGGCGTGACTACTATCGCCAAGTCGATGGGGCCATCCACGTCGTTCACTGTGGGATACGCTTTCAAGCCCGAAGCCTGAGTGGCGGAACGACTGATGGGGTAGATGCTGCCCGCGAAGCCGAAGTTGAGCATGTTGCGTATGACGGTAAGCCCTTCTCCCTGGGGCTCTCTCATCGAACCAAACACGGCGATGCTGCGGGGTTCGAAGAAGAGACTCAGGTTGCTGTTCTTATCGGATGTCATGAGTACCCCCTTCACTGCCCTTCGGAATCGGACGGCTGGGTCAACCTATTCTAGCGCTCCCTGCGGCGATGGGACAAACAGGCTCGTCCATTGGTGTTGCGACTGCGAGGCGTATGAGGAGGGCCAGCCTCCGTCGAGATTGACTGTCACTAGGCGACAGGCTAACATGAATATGGGACATAAGTTGCATACGGAACGGACAGGCTGTCCTAAAGTGTGGCTTGTGGGTTCCCCGGCGGACGAGCGGGGATTGAGTGTGTAGCTGGAGGTAGTCATGAAGGAAAAGGTGGAGAACGTACTGGCGAAGATCAGACCGAATCTGCAGGCAGACGGGGGCGATGTAGAGCTGGTGAACGTCAAGGCGGGAGTGGTCACGGTCAGGTTGAAGGGGGCTTGCGGTGGTTGCCCCATGGCCACGATGACGCTCAAGAACGGCATAGAGAGAGTTCTCAAAGAGGAGATTCCCGAGGTCAAGCAGGTCGTAGCGGTCTAGGATGCCTGGAGTTCATCCGGCGGCGGACCGGGTCAGAGGAAGGTTACCAGTGAAAGCACAAGGCAGAGATCCTCTTTTTGACAAGGTGGAACGGGTAATAGACAAGGTCAGACCGGCTCTTGGTGTCAACATAGTCGAATTGGTGGAAGTGTCCGATGGAGTGGTGAAGGTGCAGGTGATTCCGTCGAGTTGCTCGGCCGGGATACCCGAGGAAACGGTGATTGTTCTGCTGGAAGAACAGATAGTGGACGAGTTGCCTGAGATCAAAGAAGTGGTGGCTGTCCGGAGCTAAGAAGTATGCCTGTTTACGAGTACTGCTGTGCTGACTGCAACGTCAGATTCGAGTTGATGCGGTCCCTTTCGCAGTCAAGCGAGGGGGCTCCGTGCCCCAAGTGCCAGAACAAGGCACCGAGAGCTGTTTCGAGGTTTGCCTCTTTCTCCAAAGGTGACAACGGCATGTCCACGCCGATCGGCGGCTCATCCTGCGGCGGATGCTCCTCTCCCAGTTGCAGCACCTGTGGCGGCTAGCTGGGGGAGGCCGTGTTCACATCAAGGCGCCGGCACTAGTGAATGCACTTGTTTTCGAGGGATGACCAGAACGGCTCTCGCGCCCGTTCCTGCCGGCAACGCTGGTGCAACCGTGCCCGGGGAAGATTCTGCCTCATGTCCTTGGAGGTCAGACCGTTGAAAACCGTCATCATCGGCATTGGCAGTCTGCTGCGCGGCGACGATGCTGTCGGCATCAGGATTGCCGAGGCCGTCGAACGGGAAGCCCTCCCTCCTGATGTGAGGGTGGTGACCACCACGGCGGCCGGCCTGGCCCTGCTGGACCTGCTGACGGGTCACGATCGGGCTCTGATCATCGACGCTATTCAAACGCGTCACGGGAAACCAGGTGAGGTCTACCGGCTCGGGCTGGAGGATATCCCCGCCCCCCTGCACTCGTTCACCGTCCACGACGTGAGCCTGAGATCGGCGCTGGATGCCGGCCGGAAGATGGGGTTGCCGCTCCCGGACGAGACCGTCATCTTCGCTGTCGAAGTGGCCGACGTGGCGCCACTCCGTGAGAGTTGCACGCCCGAGGTGGAGAAGGCCATCCCGAAGGCTGTCAGCCTAGTGCTCGGGGAGCTGGCGGGTGCGGGCTAGACATGGTTTCGTCATGGCCGGCTTCACGGCTAAGAAACAAGGCCTTCACGACCTGGTCACCGGAAGCCAGTTAGTGATGAAGCACTGGCACGACCATCTCCGGACTCAGACATTCAGACGCTGGCCCGTTGCGCAACTGTGACCCTGCAAGAGAGCCAATCCCACTTGACCATCGATCTCTTCTTGAATACAATCCGAATGGTGGTGGCAGAGCGGAGCCACTAGATAAACTGTGTGGAGAGTGCAAATGGGTGAATCTATCGAGTTGAGCGCGAACCAGAAGGCTTGGCTGAGGCTGGAGACGTTCACGGCTGTCATGGAGAGGGCCAGGAACCTGGAATTGGCCAGAATCGGCCTTAACATACCTCAGGCTTCGGTTCTGTACTGCCTGAAGATATCCAAGGAGCCGATGACACCCATGAAGCTGGCGCGCATGATGCACAAGCAGCCTCACACCGTCTCTGCGCTGGTGCACCGTATGGAGGCCCAGGGCCTGGTTAGCACCAGGAAG
This sequence comes from Chloroflexota bacterium, assembly GCA_036787015.1. Taxonomy (GTDB): domain Bacteria; phylum Chloroflexota; class Dehalococcoidia; order UBA2247; family RBG-13-53-26; genus JAFGCL01. The sequence continues at coordinate 4,294 of DAIQQD010000082.1, read as the reverse complement.
GACATGAAAAGGAAGAACTGGCTCAGGGTGTCGCTGACCAAGAAGGGTGATGAAGCCGTGAAGCGGTGGGCAAACGCCACCGAGGTTACTGAGGTCATGTCTTGCCTGTCAAAAAGGGAGTCAGAAGCGCTGTACACGATCAGCCAGAAACTCCACAAGAAGAGCCTCGAGAAGCTCCGACAGATGCAGCCGGATCCTTATGCGGAACCCCTGTTCTGGTGAGGAAGAACCGCATGGATTGGGAAAGTGCAAATGGGTAGGTCCATGGAATTGACCGAGAACCAGAAGGCGTGGAACCGGCTGGTAACGATCATGGTTCTTTGGGAGAGAGCCAGGAACCTGGAACTGGCCAAGATCGGCCTCAACTTGGTGCAAGCTGAAGTCCTGTACTGCCTGAAGGTCTCCAAGGAGCCGATGACACCCATGAAACTGGCGCGCATGATGCACAAGCAACCTCACACCATCTCCGCGCTGGTGCACCGCATGGAGGCCCAAGGCCTGGTGGTCACGAAGAAGGATCTGGAAAGGAAGAACTGGCTCAGATTGTCACTGACCAGGAAGGGTGAGGCAGCCCTGAAGCGCTGGTCAACTGCCACCATGGTTCCTGATGCCTTGTCTTGCCTGTCAAAGAAGGAAATGGAGGCGCTGTACACGATTACGCAGAAACTGCACAACAAGGGTCTGGAATTGCTCCGCAAGATGCAGCCTGACCCCTACAGCGAACCTCTCTTCTGGTGAGGATACACGTTCTATCAGATGACTTGACCTCTCGCCGCAAATGATGGCTCCAGCTATCGGCTTGGTGTTGGCGAAGCTACCATAGCTGCCCCTGCAGCATCTTCAACCCCCTGGCCCCCAATCTTGGGGGAAGAGAAAAAGGAACCGAGGGACACCCTCGGACTCCCGGCAACGTCCCGCTGCACCGTCGCGGCGAATCCTGGAGGGGCCGGACTTGTTCCGGCCCCTTCTCTGTTTCACTGCCCAAGGTTTGATGTCACCCACTTGGTCCACTCCTCGATTCCCTTGCGGGTGGTGCAGGAGACCTGGAATATCCTGGCCCTGCGGTTCATGCCCCTGACGGCCTTGAGGAATGCGGGGACATCGAACCTGGCATACGGCAGCAGGTCGATTTTGTTAACGACGATGGCATCAGCCATGGAGAACAGCAGCGGATACTTGTGGACCTTGTCATCGCCCTCTGGCACGCTCAGGATAAGCACCTTCTTGTCCTCTCCGAGCTTGAACTCCCCCGGGCAGACGAGGTTTCCCACGTTCTCGATCAATAGGAGGTCGATCTTGTCCAGCGGCAGGCTCTCGAGCGCGCGGCCCACCTGGCCGGCCTCAAGGTGGCACTCGCCGCCGGTGTTGATCTGGACCACTGGCACCTTCTCCTCGCCCACCTTCTGAGCATCAATCGTCGAGGCGATGTCGCCTTCAATGACCCCGATGCGAACCTGTTTCTTGAGCGCCCTGATGGTCTCCAGGATAAGGCTGGTCTTGCCCGAACCCGGCGACGACATGATGTTGAGGACCGTGACCTTCTTGGAGTCCAGCAGGGCCCGGTTACGCTCGGCCATCTGGTCGTTGGCGCTCAGAATGTCCTTCAGCACCTTGATCTCCATGCTTACTCCACCTCGATGCTTTCTACGAAGAGCTCATTGCCCGCCACCAGATCGACGCCGACGCTGTGGCACTCCGGGCAGACCCAGTCGGACTCCTTCACTTCAAAGACCTTGGCGCATTGCCGGCACCTGGCCTGGGTGGACACCGTGCTGAACGAGATGGCGGCGCCTTCGGCAATGGTGTCCTTGCTCATCAGACCGAAATAGAACTCCACGCACTCGCCGACCACCCCGGACAATTCGCCCAGCACCAGGTTGATCTTCTTGACCTTGCGGGCGTTGCCTTTCCGGGCCTCTTCAAGCACCAGGTTGACCATGCTCTGGGTGACAGCCAGTTCGTGCATTATGGAATCCAGAATAGCATATTACCCTGTGTGGAACGAAGCGGGCTGTCGCGGAACACCGTGACCGCTGTAATCACACGCCAGTCCCATTGACTGCATCCGCCGGGTCGGCATACTCGACGATCAACCCCCTTGTCCCCCATTCTTGGGGGATGGAAAGAAACTTAGAGGGGCGAAGCCCCTCTGCACGCCCCATGTGTAGAGCACACTATTGTGGCGGGTAGAGAGAAGCGAAACCCGCCGCCAGAGTGAGTGTCAGGTTCGAACCTGACCTGGGTGTCTATTGAGATGGAAGCCTCCTTCAACCCCCTGCCCCCCAATCTTGGGGGATGGGAAAAGAGAATTGGGGGACACCCCCAAAGCCTCGGCAGGAGCTTCTCCTGCACCTCTTCTGTTACCCCCACGGAGCTAGTCCTCGTGGAAACGGGGAGAGGGAATCCAGTCGCAGGTGTAGGGCGGGCTGTGCCCACCACTCTCGCCCCATGGTTTCATCAACGTTGCCACGTGGCATCAACCCTCTGCCCCCCATTCTTGGGGGATGGAGAGGGAACACCTGGTGACACCCCAGACGCCGGCAGCATTCTGCTGCACCGTGACAAAAGGGCCACGGAGGGGCGGACTATGTTCACCCCTGGGCGCATTTCCTGCCGGCGGCATGCCTGGCGGCCAGGTAGCCGAAGATCATGCTCTTGGCCTGGCACGCGCCGCTGGTGTAGGCGAACCCGTGGGACAGCAGAGCCGTGGTGTTGCTGGAGCCATAGAGGCCGGGGATGACCTTGCCTTGAACGTCGATCACCTCGGCGTTCTTGTTGACCACCAGGCCGCCCAGGTTGCCCACCGACCCAACGTGGAGTGCCGCGCCATAGAAGGGCGGTGTCTCCAGTGGCCCCAGGGTGGGGTTGGGTTCCTTGTCAGGGTACATCTTCTTGCCCCACAGTTGCTGGTACTTGCCCTCCCCCCGGTGGAAGTCAGGGTCGGTTCCCTCGCGGGAGAACCGGTTGAACCGCTCCACCGTTTCCACAAGGCTTTCAGCCGGAAGGCCCAGCTTCCCGGCCAACTCGGGCAACGTATCGGCTTTCTTCAGCCAGTCCGGGTTCTTGGTGAATCTGGCCATAGCACTGATGCCCAACTTGCTGGTGCAGGGCTTGTCGGCTATCCAGAAGAGAGGCGTGTTGGTCAATTCAGCGGTGACTTTCTCGTAGGCAAAGAAGGCCCGCCCAATATCCGGATAGAAGGACTCATTGCAGCAGCGCCGGCCGTGGCGGTCGACGATGATATTGCCCGGATAGCCGTAGGAAACAGGCCGGTTGAATGGCCTGCCATCGATTTCCTCGCCCTCCACGCGTATGGTGGGCTGGTATATGGAGTGATCCATCAAGGCTACCGCTGCCCCCACCTCCATGCCCATGATGTGGCCGTCTCCCTCGTTGGAGTACGGCGTCAGTGGAGACAACCCATGGCAGTTCATGAACCGGCGGTTCATCTCGTTGTTCCATTCATATCCGCCGGTGGCCAGGAGGATTCCCCGCTTGCCCCGGATGAAGAAGTCCCGCCCGTCGCGCTCCGCCCGCAAGCCAATGACTCTCCCGTCCTTGACCAGGAGCTGCCTGGCCCGGGTGTCAAGGAGGATGTTGATGTCCCGCTGCAGGCAGCCCAGTGTCAGCGGCCCGATCAGCCCGCGGCCGTCGGCCCAGACGTCGCGCGCGCCGAAGAAGAAGGGAACCGGATCGGGGCGCACCTTCGCCAGCATGGGCTGCGTCTTCTCGGCCTCTTTCATCATCGGAATCACCACGGCCGCGTCGGGAACCAACTGGCGGCCGCGCGCTTTGCCTCCAGGGAGTTCGGCGTAGTAGTCACAACTGTTCTCGATGGTCAGCCGGAGCGGAGTGTGCTCTTCCAGGTAGCGGACCACCTCCGGGCCGAAATCCAGATAGGCACCGGCCTGTTCTTCGTCATGACGCCCCAGACTGATGCGGCGTATGTGGGTCAGGGCCTCCTCTCTGGAGTCGGCGCAGCCCTCCTTCAGCATATGGTCATTGTATGGAATCCAGAGCACTCCGCCAGACAGAGCCGTTCCACCGCCAAGGAACCCCGATTTCTCCACGAGCACCGTGCTCAGGCCCAGGTCGTGGGCCATGATGGCCGCGGTGAGTCCGCCCATGCTGGAGCCCACAGATACCAGGTCCACCTCCAGGTCCCAGTGCTCAGGGATCTTCGTCTGTTTGACCATTCAACCCTCTTTTTGTCCCCCAATCTTGGGGGAAGATAGAGAGATCTGGGGACACCCCAGACCCCGGCAGCGTTCCGCTGCACCATCACGGCGAATCT
>DAIQQD010000285.1:0-2378 GCA_036787015.1 Chloroflexota bacterium | reverse complement strand
ATTCTGATTCCTTCTACCAGGTTTGAACCATTGATCTCGACCACCTCCGATTCCAGGAACGCTGTGAAGTTGGAAGCGCTCTTCAATCTCTCAAAGACCGGCGGGTCCCCGGTGATCTTCGTGAGGGAGACCAGGTATACGTGATCAGCTATGCCGACCAAGTCGCGTGCTGCCTCCAGGGCAGAGTTCCCACCACCTATGACGGCCACACTCTGCCGGCTGAATAGTGGCGCATCGCATACCGCGCAATAGGATACCCCTCTGCCTCTGAATTGCTCTTCGCCCGGCACGTTCAGTAGGCGGGGACGCTTCCCGGAGGCCAGTATGACTGCCCGTGCCTGACGAGTTTCGCCTCCAGCCGTTTGAATCTGAAACGTGCCGTCTGACCTCGCCAGCGTCGTCACCTCCTCTCCAATCATCTGGTCTATTGGGAACAGCTTCACCTGGTCATCGAACTTCCGCATCAACTCGGCACCTTCGACGAACTGGTAGCCCATATAATTCTCGATCTTCGAGGCCCAGATCGCCTGCCCGCCGATGTCCTTGCTCACCAGCAGCGTCTTGAGCCTCTTCCTGGCGGCGTAGACCGCCGCAGTCATCCCCGCTGGCCCCGCACCGATGATCATTACTTCATGCATGAGACACCTCCGCGAATCAGGCTCTGCATAAGGTAGACATGCAGGTGCCCGTAGCGCGACCACGCTTGCAGATAGTGTCCTCGATTCGTCCCCGGGGCGCTATTCGCATGTCTACTTAGCCCCAGGGTGTGTAGGGTACCTATCCTGCATGCCGGCCGAAAACGCAAACATGTGTCCAATGACCTCGCTTGGACTTGTGCGAGCCGCTGGAGGGGACCAGCAGAGACCAGCCATCGGTGATTGACGCGCCAGCAGAAGGCCCGCAGTTGAATGAGTGAGACTCAGTCAGTTCCACATCATCCAAATAAGCATGATTACGTATGGCTTCTTCGGTTTTCGGGCCGTATTCTTGCGGTCGTAGGGCGCGTCGTCCTGCGCCAGCAAGTGATTCCGCCTGTCGTGGGAGTTGCCGGCAGACCTCTTCTACGGACACAGTACACAAGGACAGGTGGTATTTGACTGAAAAGAAGGTGCGGCATGAAGGTGAAGGTCGATAGGAAGTTGTGCATTGGCGTCGGCAACTGCGTGGCGCTCGCCCCGAAGGTGTTCAAGCTGGACCGGGAGAACAAGGCGGTTGCCACTGACGGCTCGTCCGCGGATGAGCAGATCCTCTGGGACGCCGCCCAGAGCTGCCCAGAGAACGCCGTAGTACTTGAGGATGACGAAGGGCGCCAGTTGTATCCCTAGTAGCGGTGTCGTCACAGTTCCCCGATGGCGTGTCTCTTGCAGGATGGCTCCGTGTCCGATGCCCATGGACGACCGGGGCCGTAAGCGTGGGAATAGCTGATTGAAGGAGGTATTCGTGATGGAGAAGAAGGGCATTGCCCTGGGCGTGGGACAAGCGGCACCAGAGTTTGTGCTCAGAGACCAGGACGGCAAAGACGTCAGCTGGTCTGAGTCAGAAGGCAAGTTGGTGCTGTTGTCCTTTCATCCCCTGGCCTGGACAGGACTCTGCGCAAAGCAAATGCAGGCGCTTGAACAGAATAAGGACATGTTTGAGTCCCTGGGCACCGTGCCCCTTGGTCTGAGCGTTGACACTGTGCCGTCAAAGAAGGCATGGGCTGATCATCTTGGCATCAAGTCTCTACGTCTGCTCTCCGATTTCTGGCCGCACGGTGAGGTGGCAAAGGCCTACGGGATATTCAGGGAGAAGGGCGGCACCTCGGAGAGGGCGAGCATTATCGTGGACAAGAACGGCAAGATTGCCTTTGTCAGAGTCTATGGAGTATCTCAACTGCCCGACATCGCTGAAATCACGGAACTCCTGAAGAAGCTCCAATCCCGGCCTTAGAAGGAGCCAAGACATGGATTTCACAATACCGCAATCGTTGAAAACGGAGCATGAAGAGCTGCATGCTGAACTCACTAAGGCTGCCAAAGAGATGGGCGAGGTTGGCAAGGCCGCACAGTCAGTGGCGGCAGTCCTCCATCCGCATTTTCTGAAAGAGGAAGAATACGCCTTGCCGCCGCTCGGGCTGCTGTCCCCTCTGGCTGAAGGAAGACTCAGCACCGAGATGCCGGCCGCTCTGGAAATGACAAATCGGCTGAAAGGCGACTTGGGACAGATGCTTGCAGAGCACAAGGCAATCGTTGCCCGGCTTGAGGGACTCACTGATGCGGCCAGGAAGGCGCGTAAGTACGCCTACGTTCGCTTTGCCGAGAAGCTGGTTCTTCATGCCCAGATGGAAGAGGAAGTACTGTACCCGGCGGCGATACTCATCGGCGAATACCTCAGACTCA
>DAIQQD010000284.1:0-2380 GCA_036787015.1 Chloroflexota bacterium | reverse complement strand
TTGGCCATTTGTCACTCCTCCTATCCTGATTCTGACTCACTCGCGGGCATGGTAACCAAGCGCTCCGAGGTTAATCTCTAAATAGTAATGGTTATCATTAAGCTTGGCGAGGAGATTGTCCGCGATTCCCGTCGCGCCCGTATGTGACTTCTATCTCAATCCGGGCGGACGAGAGAGGCTACGGTGACCGGCTGACTGCAGAGCAGGATGTGGTCAGCGCCCATGCGGGATAACAGAGTCACCTCATAGCAGGCTAACGGCTGAACATGCCAGCTCGGCATTGCTGGCCAACCACATGAAACAGCGCAGATTCATGTCAGTGCGGCAGATACCGGGGTGCCTTAGTCCTCTTTCCTGACGGCTATGGCCATGCCGGCTGCCACACAGGCAACAGCGTAGGTCACCATTACCGCTATGCCTGTCCCCAGAGTTGGAGTGAACTGCTGCCCAACGTCGCCGTGCCCCATGGGAAGACGGTTCGATACTCCCAACACACTGGTGATCAGATTGGCGGAATAGGTCAGAATGAACCACGGTTCAGTGTCGAGCATGGTCATGATCATGGCCCCGATAGGCATTATCATCATCAGGACCAGGAAGACCAGAATGGTGGCCGATATGGAGCGCTTGAAGAAGCTGCTGACCAGGAACGCCACGCCCACCGCAGCCGTGGAGAAGATCAAGGCCGTTGCTAAGGATTTCCACAGATCTGCCGGCATCTCCCCCCAGCCATAGAGCGGGCCGATTTCTAGCGTCAAGACGACATACCAGAGCGCAACGACTAGAAGGGTGCACAGCAGCGCCGCCAGGTATTTCCCGGCAAAGATCGACGCGCGGTTCTGAGGCGTCGGGAACAGCAGCAGGCTGGTCTTCTTCTCAAACTCCCCGCACACTGAATCCCCGGCGAACATGGCTGCCGAAATTACTATCAGCACACTGATGAAATTGAGGGAACTGCCGGCAAACTCAACGGCCGTGTCCGGCCTGCTTATCAATGGGAACAGAGGCAAGAGAACCGCCAGGGCCACCAGAATGAGAAGCCTCCGGCGTTTGAGGTGTTTCAGCAGCTCAAACTGCAGCGAAAGCCAAGTCTCATAGAAGTTGTTCCTCATGCTCACAGCGTTTGTCGTCATCTACTGGACCCCCTTCTCGTCGCTCATGACGGAGACGTAGTACTCTTCCAGCCCGACGCCCTCGGCCGCGTAGGACACGACGTCAAGGTTCAAAGACACGAGAAGTTTCAGTATCTGAACACTCGACTCCGGCTTCCCGTCGTAGTGCAGCCGGGCTGTGCCATTCTTCACATCCACGCTCTTTATCAGATCGATGGATCTCAGTCGCTCGGTGTCTTGCGGAGACAGTGGCCTGAGGAACCTCACGGCTACAACCCCGTGGTCCATTCTCCGGCCAATGCCCTCTACAGAGTCCGTTGAGACAACCTTCCCCTTGTCCAAGAAGACCACAGAGTCGCATACCTCAGCGACTTCACTTAGGAGATGGGAACTCAAGAAGACGGTCATGCCCTCGTCGCGGAACTGCCGTATCATCTCTCGTACCTCCATGATCCCTTTCGGATCCAAACCGAGGACGGGCTCGTCGAGGATCAAGATGTCCGGCTTGTGCAGGATGGCTTTGGCGATGGTCAGCCGACGCAGCATGCCGGTGCTGAAAGACCCGGTTTTCTTATGCTCCCACTCTGGCAATCTGACCAGTTCCAGCGTCTCCTTGATTCTGCGGTCTATGATGTCGCGGCGCATGCCATAGACCCGGCCGAAGTAGGTCAGTATCTCGTGCGGGGTCAGGTAGTCATACACGCCGGGCACTTCGATCAATGCCCCTATGGAGCGAAGAGCTTCTTTCGGCTTCGCCGCAACGTCTGTGCCGTTCACATAGGCCCGTCCCGAGGTGGGCCGAATCAGGCCGGTCAATATCTTGATAGTCGTGGTCTTTCCAGCGCCGTTCGGGCCGACGTATCCCACCACTTCACCCCTCTTTATCTGGAGGGAGACCCCGTCGAGGGCCTTGAAGGTCTTGCCGTACGTTTTGGTCAGGTTCTCCGTTTGAATGGCGTATTCCACTGATTCACCTCTCTCTCGGGACTAGGCTGCCTTGTTGAGGTTGTCTCGTTGTCTTCCTTTCAACCCCCTTTGGTCCCCCAATCTTGGGGGATGAGAAAAAGAGAGAACTGAGGGACACCCTCAGACTCCCGGCAGCGTTCCGCTGCACCGTGTTAGGATTTCGGATTTGGGGTTTGGCCCTGCATCCACAAGGCTGCAGCCCCTCTGCACGCCCCAATGGGTAGAGCGCGCCATTGTAGGACGGGTAGAGAGAAACGAAACCCGCCGCCAGAGTGGGTGTCAGGTCCGAGACCTGACTTGGG
>DAIQQD010000283.1:0-2402 GCA_036787015.1 Chloroflexota bacterium | reverse complement strand
AGATGAGAGCGAAACGAGTGAAGTTCGGCATCATGTGGAAGATGTTCCTGGCGGCTCTTGCCGTGACGCTGATCTCTGGCGTCTACGTGATAGCCTATGTTCTGCCGCAGATGGAAGACAGCCTCATGCACGAAAAGGAAGTCAAGACGCAGGAAGAGGTGGAAGTCGCGTCCGGCATGCTGCAGTTCTGCCTCAATCTCGAAAGGACCGGCCTGATAACCAGGACTGAGGCGCAGACATATGCCCTGGCGGCTCTGAATGGTCTCCGCTACGGCGAAAACAGCGATGGCTATTTCTGGATCAATGACTATCAACCGGTCATGCTCCTGGAGCCTTTCAGACCCGACCTGGTCAACAGCAATGTATCCGACATCCAGGATGAGCGGGGCAACTACATTTTCCGGGACATGGTCAGCTTGGCTCAGGCCGAAGGCGGGGGATTCTACACTTACTACTGGCAGTACGGGGACGAACAGGGTCATACCGCGCCGAAGCTCTCGTATGTGAAGGCGTTTGAGCCGTGGGGTTGGGTAGTCGGGACTGGGATCTATACAGAAGACGTAACGCAGGCCATGAACACACAGCGTAACTATGTGCTGCTGGCCTATGGCGGAGTGGCCCTGACGGGCCTGGTTCTTTTCTGGGTTTTGACGAAGCTGGTTATAGGTAGACCCATATCGCGACTGGTGAGAACTTCAAAAGCCCTGGCTGAGGGCAATGTGGAGCAGGAGATCAACCTGAAGTCCAGTGACGAAATCGGGGCGCTGGCGACAGCGTACTCGGGGGTCGTCGACTACATGAGGAGTATGGCAGATGCCACGGCAAGGCTGGCTGATGGCGATATGACGGTGAAGATCGAGCCCAAGTCCGAGGATGACGTTCTGGGGAATGCTTTCGTTCAACTTGTGTCCAAGCAGCGGGATCTGATAGGGCGGACGAAGGCCGCGGCAGGAAGTGTGTCTCAGGCTAGTGTTCAACTGACCAAGGCGGCGGAGCAGACAGCCCAGACGACGCAGCAGATTGCTGCCACGATACAGCAGGTGGCTAGAGGTGCGAATGACCAAGCGCAATCCCTGCAGCAGACTGCCGGAGGCATGGAGCAGCTATCCAAGTCAATAGACCAGATCGCGGAAGGCGCACAGGAACAGTCTACCGGTGTGAACGAGGCGACCGGGATTGTGAGGAAAGTGACAGAGGCGATCACCAATGTGTCGGGCAACGCCCAGGCTGGAGCGGAGGCTTGGAAAGTTACCTCTTCTTCTGCTGCTGACGGGGCGAGGATGACTCATGAGACTGCTGAAGGTATGCGCCGGATCAAGAAAGCCATGGATGTCGTGTCATCGAGAGTCACTGACCTGGGCGAGAGATCGGGTGAGATCGGCCGGATAGTGGCGACGATAGATGATATCGCGGCACAGACGAATCTTCTGGCATTGAACGCGGCGATAGAGGCGGCCAGGGCTGGGGAGCAGGGGCGGGGTTTCGCCGTGGTAGCAGATGAGGTAAGGAAACTGGCGGAGCGATCGTCCGTGGCTACGAGGGAGATCGCCTCCATAGTAAGTGGCATCCAGACTGGAGTGAGAGAGGCAGTAAGCGCGATGCAGGTGGGGACCAAGGAGGTAGAGACGGGGAACAAGTTAGCGTCTGATGCCGGTGGCGCGCTGGACAACATCCTGGAGAGATCACAGAAGGTTGGGACACAGGTAGAGCAGATACTCCAGGCGGCGCATCAATTGGACGCCCTGAGTAGTGGCATGGTGGAGGCGATAGATCGGATCAACCGCATAGTGGAGCAGAACGCAGCGGCTACCGAGGAGATGACGGCTAGTTCCGAGGCGGTATCGAAGCTGATAGAGAGCTCAGCCGGCGTCGCTGAGGAGAACAGCGCAGCATCGGAGCAGGTATCGGCGTCTGTGGAGGAGATGTCGGCGCAGGTGGAAGAGGCGCTGGCAGCGTCCCAGTCGTTGGCCGACATGTCAGACGCGATGGAGCGGGCAGTAGCGGTGTTCAGGCTGGAGGCCGAGGAAGCCGGGCAGAAGTGAGACCACAAGAAGGACCACGCTTGGCAAAGTAGACTCGATGACCTCGCTCTCTTGGGTGGTGTTGGGAAGCCGGTAGTTGCGTCGCGTGGGATTTGGCAATCAGACGTTCCGTGGCCGTCACAGGGCTGGAACAGGACTCCTTGAGGTTTCTGGGCACTTCTTAGCGTTATGGAATCTGGAAGTGGACCTGGAGTTACTGTAGGCCAGAACTGGCACCTTCGAACTAGCCTTCAGTCTGGTATAGCCGGACCATAGTAGACTATACCGAGTGAAAGGCGAGACTCGACTTCTGGGAAAACCTTCCCCTGGTCTGTCAGAGTGCTGTTTGACTCCGCCACGTTGGGTGGTACTGTACGAAAG
>DAIQQD010000282.1:0-2413 GCA_036787015.1 Chloroflexota bacterium | reverse complement strand
GAGGAGATTTCTATAGACGTGTCAAGTCTGAGGACAAGGTAGGTTGACGGAAGGTGAAGGTCAACAGGCGCAGGGACACCTACCCCACCGAACAAGGGACTTTTCGCTGGGTTTTCGGAACAGGCCTGGCTGCGGGTGCCTCAGCTCGGGAAGGCCTTGGACATATCGAACTGCGAGCCATCGCGCGCCATGGCAAAAGCCATGCGGACGAGCTTGGCGGCGACGACACAGATTGCGCCGTCGTAGGACAGCTTGTTGACGTAGCGCTCTTTTTTGAACAGGTGACGTCCCTCAGGGACGAAGCGGCTCCAATTACGAGCCACCATCCACATCATGCGCCGGCCATACTTGGTCCCGCGCTTGGTTAGATGGGAAACACCCGTGTCATGCTCAGCAGACTCGGAGAGGCTAGGGTCGAGGCCGAACCAGGCGACAACACTGTCAACCGTTCGGAACCAGCCGGGTAGACCCAGTTCTCCGAGGAAGGTACCGGTGACGACCGGTCCGAAGTATGGGATTTCTGTCAGGAACTGCTGGAACGGCAGGTTTTGCAGGCAATCGTGGATATGGGTCTGGAGTTGAGGCAGAATCTGGTGGTGGATGTGCTCATAGGCTTGGGCCAGGAGCTTGAGGTTGACAGACTGGGCTTCAGGGGCATAGGGAGTGTAGAAGGCAGTCAGGGCCGAGTGATGCAGAGCTTCGGCCAGCCGATCACCCAGTTTGCCGTGGCTGGCACGGCGGATGACCTGCTGCAGGGTGTCCGGCTCGCTTTTCAGGATCCTGACCGGATGAACCAGCTCTTCTTTGGCCAAGGCCAGGGTGGTGGGCATGATCGGTTGGGAGAAGAGATCATCAAAGGTGGGATGGATCTGGTAGCGCAGATCGAACATGCGGTTTTGGATGGCCACCGACTGCTCGGCGAAGAAGAGATGGAGACGGGTGTACTCCCGCAGGGAGGCGATCGGCTCTGGGGGAATCCGGGTCGCGTGAGATTCGCCTTGCTTAAAGACCTTGGCGATCAGGTAGGCCGCTTTCAGGTCATTATGGGTCTTGCGCGTCCCGGTTCCCTGAGCTTTCCTGGTCTGGCGGCCAGTGACGGTGGCCGTCGGAAGCTTGAGCTGGTGGAGGAAGTGACGATAGGGGCGCCAGAACGGCCCACTGGTTTCAAAGATGTAGAGGGGTGTGGCATGGAACGGTTCGGCCAGACGCCGACCTTCATCGATGAGCCACAGGGCATCGGGTAGGTATTGATTGTGGATCTGGCGCTGGCACAGAATATCTTGGCGGTGGGGCAAAGGGTGGACGAAAACGGCAGCGCAGGCCTTCTTGTGGGGGTCAATGCCACAAGGCAGATAGAGACGGTCCTCCAGGGGCTCGCCTCGAGCGTCGTAGTGACGGAGCGGATCATCCTCGTCTTCAAAAGAAGGATCGAGGAGACGGGCAAAGGTCGTCGGCATCGGATTCTCACCTCCTTTCTATTGCTGGATGGGAGGAACGCCCAGGTCGACCTGGTGGGTAGGGGATGCAGTAACCTTGCTGTTATTCACAGGTCGGGTTCGAGCCCGCCGCATAGGTTTCCCATCAAGAGTCGCTACCCTGCCGTACCAGATCGAGCCGCAGAATCCTCTCGGTCGGTGCCCAAGGCCCAACAAGGTTTCGAAACGGTGGCGTGCCTCGGGCACCAGTGTAAAACAGAACAAAGGATGAGTCCAGTGGACCGGCGGCGTCAACCTCCTCATTGGGGTAGCTTCACGCTCCACCAGGTACCATGCCACGCTTGCCGGCCCAGGGTGAGTGGCCCGACCCTAACTTGACAGAAAGGAGATGTGTCCTGCAAGTCGTGCCACTCCGACTGCAGTATACAAGGTAACTATGAAGATTGCGGTCGTGACCGATGATGGGATGACCATCAGCCAGCACTTTGGGCGGGCGCGCTACTATGCGGTGCTGGCGGTGGAAGAGCAACGGGTTGTCGGACGGGAAATGCTCGACCGGGGAGAGACCGTGCTGCCTGCGGATGACGAGCATCAAGCACGCCAAGGCCTGACTGGGGAGATCGACTGCCACGGCACCGGCACCGCGGCGGCTGCCTGGCACGAACGGATGGTGCAGCCGATCAAGGACTGCCAGGCATTGCTGGCGCGGGGCATGAGCTGGAGCGCCCGCGAGTGTCTCAGCAGCGCCGGCATCCGGCCGATCCTGACCGACATCGCGGGCTTGGACGAAGCGATACAAGCCTATCTGGATGGCTCGATCGTGGATCGCGTGGAGCTGCTCCACTAGAGGGTAGTTCGACCTCTGAGTGCAGGAGCACCGCCCGTCGGCGGGTGCCATACGCGATTGCCAGCCCGAGTGATCACAGACAAGAACCCCGGTTTCCACAATGGAAACCGGGGTTCTGGCTTTGGGCCTC
>DAIQQD010000007.1:19810-25900 GCA_036787015.1 Chloroflexota bacterium | reverse complement strand
AGGCCGCAATGCCCGCACGGTGAGCTTCCTCAACGTGGGTGTAGTCATAGCTGGTTAGCATTCGGCCAGTGGTCGGGCTGGCGCAGATCTGCAGCGCTTTCACGTAGACAGGCTTGTTCTTGAAGTTCTTCACCATGTCGGCCCGCACGATGATGGCTGCCGCCCCACCATCAGACACCCCACAGCAATCGAAAAGACCCAGGGGCCAAGCGATGATGGGAGCGCCCATGACCTGCTCCAGGGTGATCTCCCTCCTCAAATGCGCCTTGGGGTTGAGAGCACCATTCTTGTGGCTCTTCACCGATATCTTCCCCAGCATTTTCTTGCCCTCTTCCGGACTGAGCCCGTATCTGTGGAAGTACCTGGTGGCCATCATGGCGAAGACCCCGGGCATGCTGGACTGGTAGTGTGTGTTGGTCCGGTTCTCCATGCCCGGCAATCCGCCCACACCTTCGTCCTTCAGTTTCTCGTAGCCGATGGCCAGGCAAATGTCATAGACACCAGCCGCCACGGCATAGGAAGCGCCTCTGACCGCCTCATGCCCAGAGCCGCAGGCATTCTCCACCCTGGTGACGGGGATGTACTGCGACCGCAAGGCTTCGCTGACGGTCCGTCCTCCAGTCCCGCTGAAGAGCGTGCCTCCCCAGGCGGCCTGAACGTCTTTTAGGGTTATGCCAGCATCAGTCAGCGCTTCGTTCACGGCGTCAACAATCAGGTCCGTGGGGCCCTTGTTCCACAGTTCCCCGAACTGGGTACAACCCATGCCTACGATAGCAACCTTATCTTTAATGCTTCCTGGCATCTATCTCCTCCTTTACCTTGCTGGCCGAGCCTTCCAGAAGTAGTTGGTGAGACCTCGGTCGTACTGCAGCTTCCTGAATGTCATCTCCACCGGCATGCCCACTTCCACCTTTGCGGGGTCGCGATCGGTAAGGTCGAAGAACGCCCGCCCACCACCTTCGAACTCGATGAGCACCACGGAAGCCGGCGGATCGATCACGGCGGCCAGGTTGTCCTGCGTGTAGCTGAAGACCTTCGCCTTTCGCCCGTTGAATCTGTAGTCCTCGAAGTTGTCCAAGGCCTGGCATTCGGCGCAGATGCGGATGGGCCCGGTTGTAGCCGCTCCATTGTCATACTGTACAGTCCCGCACTTCTTGCACTTGACGCCCCACAGGCCCAGAAGCTGCTTTCTCTCGCGCCAATTAGCTGACATTCGGATGTGCTGTTTGTCCGGCCTTCTGGCAGCTTCCTGTGGAACAAGCTCACGCCATTTCAGGTAATCGTTGTAGTTGGCCATCACTACCTTGGAGGCAATGTTGTTCTTGATCCCGCGGCGCGCTCCCAGCTTCTTGATGGCATCAGTTACCTGTAGCACGAAGGCATCCGCCCCGTTGCCACTGCCGGCCACGAGTATCTTGTCACCGGGCTTGGCTTCCTCAAGGGCACAGATCAGCATCATGGGAGCCATGGCGCACCCTGCTATACCAACGTTCAGGAACAGCGCAAAGGGGTCCTGCACCTGGCCGGCTTCGAACCCTGCCTGCTGTCCTGCCTTGGCGTGTCTCCTCGGGTCCCCGGGAGCATCGAAGGCCACCTTGGCTATGTCCTTCGCCGTGAGGCCGCATTTCTTGAGCACACCCTGTATGGCCATCGGCAGGAATTTGGCATATCCCTCATCCAGGACAAAGCGGTCTTCACCGGAGCGAACGAACTTGTCCTCGTCAGATCGCCACGTCCCGGCCAGTTCATCAGATACGTGGTACACTCCCAGAATCTCGGCAATGACGTTCTCCTTGCCGACGAGGAATGCAGCGGCACCATCGCCAAATTGCTGTTCCGTCATCCCCGCTGGAGCGCCCAGGCGCATGTCGGCCGCGGCCACCAAGACACTGCCGGCCGAACCGGCCCGGACCGTGTCATAGGCCAATGCCAAGGCAGTGGTGCCTGCCCGCAAAGACGTGCTTATGTCCGCCGTACGGATATCCTGGCGCATGTCGAGAGGAAAGGCCATGAATGCCGAGTTTTGCTTCTCTTTGTAGGGAGAAGTCGTTGTGGCGAAGAATAGGCCATCCACCTTCTTCGGGTCCACGCCGGTGAGACAGTCAATGGCTGCTTCCACAGCCATGCTGACGCTGTCTTCATCGTAGTAAGCTACCGCCCGCTCGCCGGGCATGGCAAAGCCCCCCCAGGCCTTGACGCAGTCTTCACGTTTCATCCTGTGCCATGGTATGTAGGCTCCATAAGACGTTATGCCTACCATTTCCACCTCCTGTTCGACAAATTTCTGCGGAAGGAAACGCTATGGCATCTATTATAGATGAGTGCGGTGTCCATACTCAACATCAGTCAATTTGATAACGGCTGTTCGTGACATGTGTAGCACAATGATAGGACTCCACGATCGGATATTATACAACTTGCCATCGAAGTTGGCCAATCTGCCTCAACAATGAAGAAAGGCGGGTCGGTGGAATCCACCGACCCGCCCAACCACCTTCGATAGCAGTCACGCTTGGTCGCTGAGTCTCGTCCTAGATCATGGCCTGGCGCTGGCGATGATAGCGAAGCACTATGTCAGCCACCTTCATTCCAGAGTCTGTTGCCTGCTGAGTGCCCACGCCGATACCACCAGCGTCACATCCTACATAGAACAGACCCTGAATCGGCGCCCTGACCGACGGCTTGTGAGCGCCACCCTGCCCCACGACCTGTCCCAGGCCAATGCATTCTCCACCGATTCCCGGCAGCACCGAATCGCGTGTCAGATTGCAGACGTCATGAGGCGTGTAGTACTCTTGGGCCTCTATCGCCGCCTTCAGGTCGGGGAAGGCCTTGAACATCATCTCGTCGCCCTTATCCAGGAACGGCTTGATGTCTTTCTCCTTGAGATTGGGGTCACAGGGTCCCAAGAACCCGGTCATGACGAACTGCTTGCCCTTCGGGGCTGCGCCAGGATCGTAGTTGGAGGGAACCTCGAACCAGACAGTCATTTCCTCGGGGATCTGGCCAGCCTTGGCCTTCAGCCATTTGTCGATGCTCCAGGCACTCTCCTTGGTGAATATGGCACCAAAGGGAACGCTCTTGATCACTTCCTTGTTGAGGAAATAGCGGGCTCCTATGAACGCCAGAGACGGCACCAGATCTTTGACATAGTTGACGTATGACTTGTCGAAGTGCTTCTCCCCCACCAACTTCAGTACCGTCGGCTGAATTCCAGCATTGCTGATCACAATGGGGGCCCTGAATGTCTCTTTGTCCGTTGAGACCCCGGCGACCCGCCCGTTCTCGATATTGATCTTCTCCACTCGACTGCGCATCATGGTCTTGCCGCCGAACACTTCCACCGCCTCGGCGAAAGTCTCGGCCACACGCCCGATACCTCCTTTGCAGAACACTCCACCACCCCGCAAGAACATCTGCTGAACCACGATGATCCCCTCCGAGGCGGCCACGGAGTCCACCGGGAGCACGAAGCAGCCATCAGAAACAAGGCTGATGAGGAAGCTGTAGAGCCCCTTGTTTATCTTGCGCTGGCTGAGCCACTCGCCAAAGCTGATGTCATCGAGGGCCGCTATGTCCTTTGGGCTCATCAACGTTAGCTCCCCCAGAAGCGTCAAGGCATCGGTCCTCTCCGCCTCCGGCACCTCAAGCCAGTCAAATATCTTGTTAGGGTCCGGCGTCGGGTCTTGAGGTCCAGTTGCCCATTTCCCCGAAGACTGCTTGAACATGCTCCCCTGGACGCCGGGGGCCACCAGCTCCACCTTCTTCTCCATGCCCAGCTCTTTCAGAACAGCCTCGAATACGTTGCCCATGGTGGGAGCGGCTATCACCACCCACGCCGTATAGGTGAACCCTCCCTTGGAGAAGGCCATGGCTTTGCCCCCGGCCTTGGCGTTCTTGTCCAGAAGCAGTACCTTCAGCCCTCTCTTGGCTAGGAGAGCGGCACTGGAACTCCCGCCAAAGCCAGCACCTACTACAATGACATCATAGGAATCCGACATAGTTGTTTCCCCTTTCTGTGGATAGTCGCTCAGTTTGGAGTGCGGAGCCCCTTAGACCAACGGAACGCACAGTGAATATGCATCCCTCCGACTCCCCCCATAACTTCAACTTCGGTAGATAATACGTGCCGCACTAACCTCTGTCAAGTAAGTCTAGAACCCGCAGCAACCATATGGATTCCAGCGCAACCTCATGAAAGTGGACAAGGTTGACCTAGCAGTATCCCGCGTCTGACGCCAGTCTCCGATGAGCAGTAACGGCTGATGCCCGCGGGGTGAATCATGCAAGAAGGACCGGGGCGAGGTGGCAATGGCTCCAGACCAGGCCGAGGCTCAACTGTGGTCGGCGGTGCCGCACCTCCGTGGGCAACACGGTTGAAGAACAGGGTGAGACTATCACTGCGGACGTTGTCCAGAGCCAAGCTCGCCGGCCGCAAATGCCCTCCTTGTCACCACCCCAGACATGTGGGCGAGACTCAGTCTCACAACTCCTTGCGTCATCTATTTTCAACAGCGTATTATGGGGTTAGCCATTTGGCTCATGAAACGTGACCGATTGTATCTTTCCATGCCACGGCTGAACACGGAGAATGTTCTTGCCGGTGCGTAATGGTTCTGTAATATGCAGTCTTGTGTTCCGCGCAGGCTTGGCATGCTGGTTGGCATTCCGAGGGATTGGGATCTCCGTCAGTGATACCATCGATGTGAATGGAAGGTGAACGATGAGAAGGAAAATAGGAGTTGCCCTCTGCATTCTCGGAGTGCTTTTGGCAGTCTTCGGCATCGTCTGGATGACCGTTGTCTGGCCCAGCCTGGCCAAGGTGCCCGCAGATCTCGAACAGCAGGTGGACCTGCAGGGTACCGTGAGTCTGTATGATTCCGAACGTGGTGCCAACGTATCATTCGATGTCATCGGCCACAGGAAGTACACGGCGTTGAAGGCCAGCGATGATATAGTGTACCTTGATGAGGACGTGTGGTTCGACCTCGCCGGCACTGACCCGCCACAAGAGTTGGAGCAGCTTCGCGAGGAATTCTTCCTGGGGATTGACCGGGTGACGCGCCAGAACCTGGAGGGGCGCGGAGATGGAATCGGCGGAGGGCACTACAGCTTCCCCTTCAACGTCAGCAAGGACAAGGTGTATCCTTTCTGGAACGAAAAGAACCCGGAGAACCTGTACTGCAAGTGCGTCGGCGAAACTGACTTCGAGGGGCTGCATCTCTATGTCTTCGAGATGTCCACGCCAGACGAAGGGCTTACGACTCCGGCTAGCTTTGACATGCCAGAGATGAGGATTGACCAGAAGATCACGCTGTATGTTGAGCCGGTCTCCGGCGCGACGGTTCGTATGGAGAGCACGACCAAGAGAAGCGGCACGATCCCGGTGCCGGACGAGTTGTATCCGGCCACCGGCCCGGTCACTAACAAAGCCGTAACCTTCTACGAAGACAACTTGACGTTCACACAGGATACGATAGACGACTTGGTTGGCCAGGCGAAAAGCGCCAAGACGCAGGTCACCCTGGCCAAGAACCTCTTGCCATGGCTGTCCATCGGCAGTGGGATTGTCTTGATCGCCCTCGGTGTCTTCCTGGCACTCAAGGCGAGCAAGTCTGTGGCTTCGGCGGAAGAGAAAGCCGGCAGCTGATTTCAGTCCGCCTAGCGCCGGCGACATCGCAAACAGGATCAGTACAGGAGGAGCGGTAAACACCGCTCCTCTTCTAGTTTCGACCTCACGAGACAAGTTGCTTCAATGATGACAGACTCATCGTCCTCCTTGAGGTTTCCGGCGTCCAACCCCGACTGCCGTCTATAACAACAGGAGTGTGTTTGTTGGCAACAGGAGACCGAAGGCCACAGCATGGGACGAGATTGAACGACGTCAATTGAATTGAGCCAGAACGGACTTGTGCCGACAACTCGCATCAGACCCGCTGGCTGCCGGAGCGTCGCCGCAGAGATGATCAGAGCTACATCGAGCGTCATGCTCAACAGAACATCCGCGCAGTGCGATGAACAACCGGTATCCAAGTGGACTATCCTGGGCTCCATTGACTGGCTATAGTCTGTTTGTTATACTTCGTCGCG
>DAIQQD010000007.1:9216-19710 GCA_036787015.1 Chloroflexota bacterium | reverse complement strand
AGGGGGTATTGTGGTCAGGCCCATTGACCTCTTGCGTCAGGGCAGGAAGAACGAGCTGTGGCTGATGTGCTGCGGCTTCGTCGACCTTTCTCTGGACCAGTTCATGGCTATCCAGAACAGACTCCTTCTGGAACAGCTTGAGCTCTTGAAAGCCTCCCGCATCGGCAGCAGAGTCATGGGTGGGGCCATGCCGAATACCGTCGAAGGATTCAGAAGAGAGGTCCCGCTCACCACGTACAGTGACTACTGTCCTGAGCTGCAGGAGCGCCGCGAGTACGTGTTGCCTTCCAAGCCGATACGCTGGATAAGAACCTCAGGCTACAGCGGAACGTATGACACAAAATGGGTGCCTTGGTCGGGGAGATTCGAGGCAGAGCTTGAGAAGGCACTGGCGGCCTGCGCCCTGTTCGCCATATCCCGACACCGGGGAGATATATCCAAGGTAAAGGAACACATGAAGGTGCTCTACACAGTGGGAGGTCCTGAGTATGCCTCTGGAGCTGCCGGAGAGCTCACCCGGCGTGCTTTCAACTTCGATTTTCTACCGTCAAACGCTGAAGGGCTGTCTTTTACGGATAGGATCAAGGTTGCCTTTGCTCAAGCCCTTGATGAGGGGCTCGATGCTTTTGGAGGACTTCCGTCGGTTCTGGCGGTGGTGGGAGATCAGATGCGAGAGCAGCCGAAGAAGCCCGACATTGGATTCCTGGTTGCTCATCCAAGGGCCGCTCTTCGTCTGGTCATGGGATTGTCGAGAAGCAGAGTGGCTGGTCGTCCGATGCTGCCGAGAGACATCTGGGATCTGAAGGTCATCTTGGGAGGCGGAACTGACTCGGCCGTCTTCAAGAAGAAGGTTGAGCAAATGTGGGGCAGGCGGCCGCTCGAGATGTATGGCGGCACCGAGGGTGGCATCTATGCGACTCAGACGTGGGACTACAACAGCTTGACCTTCGTTCCCAACCTCAACTTCCTGGAGTTCGTACCTGAAGACGAGCACCTCAAATGGCAACTCGACCATTCGTACAATCCCAAGACAGTGCTTCTGGACGAGGTGAAGTCAAACCAGAACTACGAACTGATCATCACCAACTTCCACGGCGGAACACTGGCCAGATTCAGGATTGGAGACATGATCAGGATAGTCTCCCTCCGCAACGAAGAGACAAGGATCAACCTACCCCAGATGATCTTCCACAGCAGAGCCGACTACCTCATCGACATTGCCGGTTTGGGCAGGCTGACCGAGAGGATAATCTGGGAAGCTCTTGAGAACACGGGTGTGCCCTATGTCGAGTGGACGGCACGCAAGGAGGTCCTCGGGGACAGGGCAGTTCTGCATCTCTATGTTGAGCCCAGGTACGTGAACGGCATTACGGAGCGGGATATCGTCAAGTCCTTCAGTCGCGAACTCCAAAAGCTGGAAAAGCAATACCATCACAATCCGTACAACATATACGACTCGGATGCCGAGACCGAATCAGAGGCTCGTTCGAGACAAGTGGAAGTCACTCTTCTGCGCCAAGGCGCCTTCGCCGACTACATCGCCCAGCGACAGTCCGAGGGGGCTGACTTGGGGCATCTCAAACCACCGCACATAAACCCCGCAGACAAGACTCTCGCTGCGCTCATGCCACAACCGTCTCCCAAACCGGGTGAGACTGCCAAGCTTCCGAGGTGACAGCCATCCCTGACAAGAGGCGGGGGAGTTGGCGGCCTTGCAGCTTGGCTTCTCCTTCAGTTCAGCGCATTACTGGCACTTCGAAGCCTCGCCCTAGAGCGCTGACCTAGCTGAATGACATTAACGTGATAGAATCATGAATTACCGCGGTCACGGTGCAGCGTCTCCGGATCGCTCATCCCAACGGGACGGCGGCCGACTCAATAGCTGGGTTCCTTCGGCAGCCAAGACAAACGGAAGTCGAATGCGCAAATGCCCTTTCGGCCATGCACCAGTGGACGCGCCACGGCGATCGTGAAGACAGTCGATCTCTTCGAATCGAGATGAACAGAGACTCCAGAGCCATCGAAGTATCGAAGGTCACCAAGCGCTTCGGAGACGTGGAAGCAGCCAAGGATGTCTCCTTTGAAGTGGAGTCCGGGGAGATATTCGGGCTTATCGGCCCCAATGGCGCCGGGAAGACTACCATTATCCGCATGCTGATGGAGATCATCAAGCCGGACTCAGGCGATGTCAGGATACTCGGAGAGCCGCTGAAAGAGTCCACCAAGAACAGAATAGGGTACCTTCCTGAAGAGCGCGGACTCTACAAGAAGCTGACGGTTATTGATACGCTCTCATATCTGTCATCGCTGAAAGGCACATCCGGGTCCGCAACACGCCAACGGGCGACCACGCTCCTTGAGACCACCGGCATGCTCCCCCACCAGCACAAGAAAGTGGAAGAACTGAGCAAGGGCATGGCCCAACTCATCCAGTTTGTGGCCACCATACTGCATGATCCGGAACTGGTCATCCTTGACGAGCCCTTCTATGGCCTCGACCCGGTGAATACGAGGATGCTGAAAGACATGGTGAGTGAACTCCGAAAACAGGGGAAGACCATCATCTTGAGCACCCACATGATGAACGAGGTTGAGGAGCTCTGCGATAGAATACTCATGATCGACAAAGGGAGATCGGTGCTCTACGGAGACTTGTCCGAGATCAAGACACGTTACCGGACGGACTCGGTTTTCGTCTCCATCGACGGTGAGCTTGGGCCAATCGACGGCGTTGTGAGCACGAAGAACCATGGGACACACTACGAACTCCTGCTGGACGGGAAGACCTCACCGCAGAGAGTGCTGGCCGGCTTGGTAAACAGAAACGTCACCGTGAACAGGTTTGAAGTGGCTTCGCCTCCACTCAGCGAGATATTCATCCGGGTAGTCAGGGGCCGGACCGAATGAACAAGACGCTCATCATATTCCGCCATGGATTGCTGGTGACACTCAAGAGGAAGTCATTCATCCTGGTCACTCTGGCCGCACCTTTGCTGATGCTGGTGGGATATGGGATGTACCAGGGTGTGCAGAACTGGTACCACCCCAGCGAGCCCGAGACGAAGACGATCGGTTATGTGGACCAAGCCGGAGGCTTCGACCAATACACCAGTCTTGGGGCCACTTTTGTCCGCTACCCCGGGGAGGAGGAGGCGCAGCAGTCCCTTCTGTCCGGAGAGATCAGCGAGTACTTCGTCATCCCCGGCGATTACATCCGCACAGGCCTGATCACCGGGTACACCATGAAGAGGGAACTTGAACCTCCATCACAGACGATGGAGAGCATCAGGGGTTTCCTGATCTCGAACCTGATTGGAGGTGAGACGAGCGCAGAGGTTCTGGAACGAGCCAAAACACCAATCGTCTTGAGCTCCATTAGACTGGATGAGACAGGCGAGGTGATGGAGGGCCAGAATCCGTTCATTCAGTTCTTCATGCCATACATCTTCGCTTTGCTGCTGATGTTCTCTATCTTCTTCGCCTCTGGGTATCTGCTCCAGAGCATCTCCGAGGAGAAGGACAACCGGTTGATGGAGGTGCTGCTTTCCTCGGTATCGGCGAGACAGCTACTAGTGGGGAAAGTGCTGGGCCTGGGTGCAGCAGGGCTGGCGCAGATCCTCATATGGGTGGTCTCATTGTGGGTGCTCGTCGACGTCGGCTTGGCCAGCATCCCCGGACTGACCGCCACTTCAATGCCTCCCGGGCTCATCGTCCTGGCCGTTGTCTACTATATCCTGGGATATCTGCTTTTTGCGGTGATAATGGCTGTCCTAGGTTCGATTGGCACCACGGCCAGAGAATCTCAGAGTTGGTCCAGTATCGTAGCCATGACTGCTGTGCTCCCTATGTTCTTTCTAACCCTGATCATCGAGAACCCTGGCCATGCCATCGCTGTCGCGTTTACGCTCTTTCCTACGACCTCTTCAGTCACTGCCATGATGAGGTTGCCCACAGAAGGCATCCCCACTTGGCAACTCGCTCTCAGCCTGTCACTGCTGGTGGCAGCGATCTTCTTCTCCATGTGGGCCGGGGCCAAGATACTCCGAGCTTGTCTGCTGATGTACGGCAAGAGGCCAAGCCTGAGACAGATCTTCAGATACGTCAGAGAGGCTTAGAGGAACTCCTCAGCTATCGCGAGGCCACTTTCCCAATTGCAGAGTCACGACGGCTTCGAGAATCTAGGGGTACGGCAGAGGCTGTCTCATCCGCAGTTCTTCCAACGCTTTGCGACGCAGTTTCAGCAGAGTGTCCTTGAGGCTCTCCTGCTCCCTGGACGACAGGCAGGACATGATACTGGTGATGGCGCTCACATCTGCCAGCTTTCGATAGGCCTTCTCACCCTTGTCTGTGATGGCTATCCTCACCATGTTCTTCCTCTGCAAGTCTCTAACCCTCTTCACCAAGCCCTGCTTCTCCATCCGCGTGAGAAGGCCGGAGATTGTGTGAGGCTCCCTGAATAGGGACCGAGATATCTCGGCGGGGGTCACAGGTCCATCCTCACCTTTGACGATCATCAAGACCTCAGCGTGCATCTGCGGTACGCCGAGCTGCCTCAGCTCAGTCTCTGAGGCTCTAATGGCTGCGTGCTGGGCTTGATTGAGCAGTGTCCAGAGTTCGCTCCCCCGACCGACCCTTGCTTTTGCCTTCATCTTGCCACCTCCCAGTCTTGATACTCTGTGCGTCTCATCAGTCCCAAAGCCAACCATCAATGCTCCGTAAGGGAACATGGATGTTGTGCGAATCCCCCAGGTCACCGACACGACACTCAACGGCAGGCAAGGTCCGTTAGGTCATCACCACACGATCAGCAGAATAGTACCAAGTACTGCGCCCATCTTAAACGACAGGATCATCAGATGTCAAGAGGCCACCATCATTTGTGTTTGAGGCCACGCTTGGTCTGCGTCACCATTCGGACGGTGATCGAAGGTCAGGAATGCCGAAGCCGGAGAGACCACTAACCTATTCACCTTCAACCCGTATCCGTATGGCGCCAGCAAGAATCCCGCGAAACCAGCGTGGAACGTGGTGCTGATGTGAATTGGCACGACCTGCCTCCTCGATCTCACGCACGTTCGGAGCATCAACACGCCTGCGTACATGTTCAATGGTTGGGGTACTGGAACTGGATGTCGCGTCTACCCCATCCGTTTCCACGGGCCCTGCCGGGATTCTTGTCTTCAAGAGCCAGTTTGAGATAGAATAGATTGCGCCGCGGGGCGCTAGCTCAACTGGTAGAGCAGCTGACTCTTAATCAGCCGGTTCCGGGTTCGAGTCCCGGGCGCCTCACCATCACCCCTGACCCCGATCCCCCATACTCCTGCCAATGCCCGGTCCCGCGCTGCCTCCCATCAGCACTCCCCATCCGTCGGGGATTCCCAACGACGAACGGTGTGTACCCCTGCCGTGGGGGTCCGGAAACCGAGGGAGCAAGCCCGCTCCTCCTAATGAGTGAACCCGCCCGTCTGTCGCCCACGAGTGGCTACGGCCGGCGTTCCTGACCCCATCAGAGATCCGATGAGCTCCCATATTCTTCACTCTCGCTACCTGTTGACGAGAGTGTCTGTAGTACCGAAGGCATCCCGTCAGCACCTAGAGATCAAGATCTAACAGAGTTATTGGCTGGAGACCGGATGTGGCAGATTTGATCTATCAGGATTCTAGTACTATAATATATGATCGTTATGTGGATTACTGTTAAACAGAGACGGCGATCTACTTTGCTGGCACCGCGAATCGGTAGAGAGCCGTCTGGCGCGGTGACTGCCAGTGCATGCTGTCTCGTCTCATATGCCACATATCTGTCTAGGCCGGCAGGGCCAGCTTGTGAAGGAACGGTGGGGAGAACGCCGCAAGAATACATGAAAGAAAGGAGACATTTGATGCGCAAGAAGTTGTGGGGCGTCATCCCTGTATGGGCACTGGCTGTGGTCTTGATCATAGCCGCAGCCGGCACTGCATGGGCTGCCTATCAACTAACAACAAGGGACATCCCCGTCAGCATCCAGGAGCCAATCATAGTGGACCCCGTTGCGGTTGACAACGTTACGCTGTACCCTGGTCAAGGTGTCGATTTCACCGTGTCCAACGCTGCTAACGTCATCTATGGCATGCAGTATGCTTGCACGCTGGACAACGCTGACAGCGGGATTGAATTGAAGATGCTGGTGGACCAGGATGGTCCCGGGATCGATTTTGACTATGCCAGCTACACCTCCAGCAAGACGGTGAACATCGCACCGAACAGTGTTCAGTACTTCAGGGTAGTCTGCACCGAGGAAAGTGCGCCAGCTTCAGGTGTAATCACGGTCGCATTCAACAGAAAAGCGCCAACCACCTAGGCATTCGCCTCCCCACCGTTCCTTCTCTGTTGAGTGCCATCACAGCCTCAGGCATCTGTCCTGAGCCTGTGATGTGCCCGGCTCCTCCCGTTTCTCTCCGTGCTATAATGCCACGTGCGGTATCCCCGTTGTTCTCATGCGGCTGTTCAGAGCGGCGGTCCACTGGTTCATGCCTCCTGCAAAGTCACCTCGGCTTTCTGATCCCCGACGACTGGAAGACAGAGTAATGAACAGAGATCGGTTTGAGGAATTGGTGGCCAAGGCAATCGATGACCTGCCGGAGGAGTTCCGAAGCGGGCTGGAGAACGTGGATGTAGTGGTGCAGGACTACCCCAATAGAAGGCAGTTGGCCCGGGTTGGGAGAGGAATGACGCTCTTGGGGTTGTACGAAGGCGTCCCTCAAACCAAGCGCACACACGGATATGGGATGGTACTCCCGGACCGCATACTGATCTTTCAGAAACCCATTCAAGAGATGTGCCGCTCTGAGGCCGAAGTAGAAGCTGAGATAGGCAAAGTCGTTCGCCACGAAATAGCGCATCACTTCGGCCTGGATGAGGGAGAACTCCGGAGGATCGAGGCGCAGGGCCACCGAAGGAAGAAGGCCTGAACTTGGGAAGTGCAGAGACGTCTGAGAATCATACGGGCCAGGTCTTGAGACCTGGCCCGTATTCTCTTGTCTTCCCGCTGACTCCGGCTCCGCAATCACCTTTGCCAGAGAGTCAGCCTACGCTCACTTCTTCTGCGGTTGCTGTCGTGTTGAGACCTCCAGTACGCCTTCGTCCACTAGAGTCTTGATCTCTTCCGGAGACATCTTCAGCACTTCCCGACATATCTCTTCAGTATGCTGGCCCAGTATCGGTGCGGGGCGGCTGGGCGGCAGTGTGACGTCGGAGATGTGGAAAGGAATGCCCGGATAGAGTCTCTTGCCCGCGACCGGATGGTCGACCTCTACGATGGCGTTGACCCATCTCAGTTGGGGATCATCCAGGATTTCGGCCGGGCGATAGAGCACTCCGGCGGCCACCCCGGCGTTCTGCAGCACAATCATGACCTCGCGCGGTTCATGCTGCAGCGTCCATCCTTCCACGTGCTGGTCCAATTCGTCGACGTGCTTCAGCCGGCTGGGCAGGTCCGCGAATTTCGCCTCCTTGGTCCAGTGGGGGCTGCCGATGGCCAGACAGAAGCATTCCCATTCCGCGTCGGTGAGGACGCTGATGGCGCACCACTGGTCGTTGCCCTTGCAGCGATAGGCATTGTAGGGGGCAGCGTAGGGGCTGCGGTTGCCGACCGGCTGCGGCACGCGCTCGTTGATGGTGTACTCGAGGCAGTACTCACCAATCATGTTGGCCGCCATCTCCACCTGGGACATGTCGACTAATTGGCCTTTGCCGGTGCGGCGCCGGTAGTCCAGAGCCGCCAGTGCTGCCACCACCAGCATCTTACTGGCATAGTGGTCGGGAAGGGGTACATTGGCCCCCACCGGGTATGGGTCGGTCGGATGGCACCACAGCGACAGGAGTCCCGAAAACGCGGAGAGCATCGGGCCGTAGGCCTGATACTCTGAGAACGGTCCGCCGCTACCGTAGCCGTTGCTGCTAATGTAGATGATGTCGGGCTTGATCTTGCGGACACTATCGTAGTCCATATTAAGGCTCTTCATGACCCCGCCGCGGAGATTCTCACCGACTATGTCGGCTATCTTGATCAGTCTTTTGGCAATCTCCTGGCCTTTCTCGGTCTTCAGGTTCAGCCCGAAATCGCGCTTGCTGCGGTTTGATTCATTGAAGCCGGCTATGTTGTCTGGATCGGCTCCGATGGTTCTCATGAAGTCGGGGTTCTCCTTGCATTCAACCTTGATGACATCGGCGCCGAGTTCCCCCATGATCTTGCCAAAGTCAGGTACAACACCGCCGGTGCCAAAGCTTATTACTCGTATTCCGTGGAGAGGAGCATCTGACATCTTCAATCCCCTTCCTATATGACCTCAGCCCGCCGCAGGGCGGCCAGGTCCTGCTTTGAGAAGCCCAGTTCCTTGCAGTAGATTTCCTCGTTGTGCTGTCCCAGTGTCGGCGCGGGGCGCTTGGCCTCACAGTGCGTCCCTGACCATTTGTAGGGAGGCCCGGGGTACTTGAACTTGCCGACTACCGGGTGCTTCATCTCGGAGTAGAACTTGCGGGCTTCGGTCTGCGGGCTGTTGGTGAATCCCTCAATATTGTAGATCGGGACAATCGGCACGCCCTCCCGGTGTCCCTTCTCGAAGAGCTCCAGCATCGTGAACTGGGTGGTGAACTCAAGCATGACGGCATAGATGTCGGCAGCGTTGCCGATCCGGTAGTAGAACTCCCGCCACTGGGGTTGCTTGAGTACCTCTGGATCACCAAGCACGTGCACCAGCCCGTCCCATTGCCTGGGGGTGAGGGCCACCACGCGAATGAAGCCGTCCTTGCAGGGATAGACCGGGTATATCATAGCGCCCAGGCGTCCCTCTGGTGGCGGAAGAGGCATGCCCGGGTTCACGTTGTACGAGTACATGGGGAGCATCCAGGGATAGAGGGCGAGGCGGGAGCTTTCGTGCACCGATGTGTCGATGTACTTCCCCTGTCCACTGGTGCCGCGCATGTACAGCGCCGTGACTATCGAAATGGCGGCGATCAGGGAAGCGGCGTCGCATGAGGGCGTCCCAGGCAAGTTAATAGGCGCACCATCCCCGAACCCACTGGTGATCATGGTGTTGCTCATGGCATAGTTGACGATATCGGATCCCTTCCAGCCTTTGTAGGGCCCTGACTGGCCAAACTCGGTGATGCTGGCCATGACCAAACCCGGGTTGATCTTCTTGAGTACCGGGTAGTCAAGCCCCAGGCCAGCCATGTAGCCTGGAGGGAAGGTCTCCACCACCACATCCGCCTTCTTGACTAGTTTCTCGAAGATCTTCTTGCCATCGGCAGTTTCCAGGTTGAGAGTAACTCCCCTTCTGTTGGCATAGCGGAAGAGGAAGTATAGACTCCTCTCGATGTGAGGCACGTCACCAGCGAACGGCGGGATGCTGCGTGTCGCATCACCCTCAGGCCTTTCGATCTTGATGACATCAGCGCCCAGGTCCGCCAACATCTTGGTGCAGAAGGCACCTTTCTGGTCGGTCAGATCAAGGACCCGGTAGACGCTGAGCGCCCCTTCTTGATGCTCTGACATATAATAACCTCCTTTCAGCGCATTTGTGAGAGAAGATTCCCCCCAAGATTGCAGCAGCAAGCCATATTCTATAGGAACCGGCCGTTTCTGTCACCAACGGCTCTTCGGACCTCACCCCAGCCGTCGCCGCAACTGACATCACCAATGGGCAACCCCATCTGAGCCAAAGCCTGTCCATCCAAGCTGTTCCGTTGGTCATACGAAGCTGCGTGCGGCACCTATGTTATAATTGGAGGCAGCGCGACGACGGAGGGGACAGATGGCAAAGACGGAATTCACTCATCCAGAGTTGGGGCAGGAAATCCGAAGCCTCGCCGGGTACTACGTGCCGCGGGAAGAACAGATCATGCCTTACCGTGGCAAGGAAGTTCTGTTGCTTTTGGGTGATGCGTGTATCGATTCTTCATGCTGCGGTTGTGCCAGCTGGAGCTATATCCAAGTGCCGGGGTTCCTGGTAAGGAAGCACGTGCGAGGCGGCGCGGAGAAGCCTGAAGTCTCGGAAGTAGACACCATTGAGGACAAGGCAGTCCGTGACAGTTTGGTTCGATCCCTGGGAGAGAAGTATCCCGGGGCCAGGGTAGAGGTGTGGTAGACCACCAGCCCAGCCCATTCTGCGGCGACGTTGCCGTCTTCTTGCTTGGCTTGCCCATTTCCACCGGACAGCCGGATAGGATTCCAGAAGCTTGAAACTCGATCTCCATACGCACTGCCGCGAGGCGACGGCTTGTCCAAATCCCACCCCGGATATCGTGAGGAGAATCATATCGGCTGTTAAGGCGAGAGGCTTGGACGGGATAGCAGTCACAGAGCACTACACCCACACGTATGCCTGCCAAGTCAGAGACATCGTCCACCAGCATTTCGACGATGAGATACTGATCATACCAGGCAGGGAGATGGACCGGGTCTTCCTGGGCATCGACAAGGGGATGTTCCACCTGGTTGAGCTGCATCTCCC
>DAIQQD010000007.1:0-9116 GCA_036787015.1 Chloroflexota bacterium | reverse complement strand
CCGCACGGGACCTGGCTCAATCAAGTCTACCTTCAAGCACCTCTGAATGCTGGCTTCAAAGGGCCCGTGCATCCCGTGAATCTGAAGGGCGGACATATCGGCAAGCTCCGCGTCTATCCCAGCCTGAAAGACGTCCCGGGGCCGGTGGACTACGTGATCTCCTGCGTCCCGGCACAGCAAACGTTGAAGCTCCTGGAAGATTGCGCAGATACTGGCGTCAAGGTGGTTCAGCTCTACGCGGCCGGGTTCGCGGAGTTGGGGCAGAGCGAAGGGATCGAATTGCAGAACCGGTTGCTGGAGATCGCCCAAAGAGGCGCCGTGCGCCTCATCGGCCCCAACTGTATGGGGGTGTACTGCCCAAGTTCAGGCATGAGTTTCTCGCTGGACTTCCCCAGGGAGCCCGGGAACATCGGCTTTCTCTGTCAGAGCGGCGGCAATGCCATCTATCTCGTCCGCAGCGCAGCCGCAAGAGGACTGCGCTTCAGCAAGGGCATCAGCTTCGGCAATGCCTGCGACGTCAACGAGTGCGACATCATGGAGTACTTGGCAAATGATCCGGAGACCGAGGTCATCGCGGCGTACATTGAAGGCACCTCGGATGGGAGACGTTTCGCAGATGTCCTGGCCAAAACGGCCTCAACCAAGCCGGTGGTGATTTACAAGGGGGGCTACACGAAGGCCGGCGGCAGGGCTGCGGCCTCTCACACGGGCGCCATGGCCGGAAGCCAGGCGGTCTGGGATGGAGTAATCCGGCAGGCCGGGGCCATCCGGGTCAGCAGCGTGGAGGACATGGCGGATGCGCTGGTGACACTGTTGCAGATGAAGCGTCCCCGTGGCTTGAATACGTGTGTGGTGGGCGTCGGTGGTGGGGCCAGCGTAGTAGCGACTGACGAGTTGGAGAAGGCCGGCCTGAAGCTCCCGCCTATCCCGGCATCTATCCAAGAGAGCATGCAGCAAATAATACCCCCAGCCGGAGGCATGCTGCGCAATCCGATTGACGCATTCCCGCTCACCAGGTTGATACTCTACAGGAAGGCTGCTGGAAGCGGCCAATCGGCCAGCGTGGCCCGGGGCGACAAGGGGTGGGGTGATTTCATCAGTCTGATAGAGAAGTGGCGGGGAATCGACCTGGTTGTCTTCCAGTTCGCCTTTGACATACCACCGATACCGGCCAACAACTGGGTGGCGGCCACAATCGAGCCGACTCTGGCTGCTGTCAAGATGTGCCGACTGCCATCAGTGGTGGTGTTCCACTCGGTAGTCACGGATGCTTCATGGCAGGCGTCCCGGAGAATGCAGGAAATCTGTCTGGCAGAAGGCATCCCGTTCTTCCTGTCACTCAGAGGGGCGGCACAGTCCATAAGCCGCGTAGTTGAGGTTGGGAAGACTCACGGAGGCAGGTCAGCCGGGAAACGAGCGTAAAACGAGGATCGATACATCTGCCACAGCCCTCCAACTTCAACGAAAGCCATGGCAGACGCTCGCTGTTCACCGGGATTGGCTAGGCTTTGTCCGTTATCCTGAAGGTTCCGGCGAAGGTGAAGCAACTCACTTTCAAGCTCTTGGCTGTCGTGGGAGGTATTTCCTTCGCCAACTGGCGCTTGGTGCTCCTGACTCCCAGAATCGACAGTCCCGTGAGTGTTGCCGGCATCTCTGATGGGGTTACAATCTTGCTCGTGCCGAGGAACGTAATGCAGGTCACGCTGGTAACGCCTTCGTCAAGTTGGGCCTGACGGAAGTCAACCTCAGAGGCACCGACAATGGCGATGGCCCAGACCTTCTTGCCTGGCCGCCACGGACCCTGACCGAATGCCGATACGCCGAAGATACCTATATTCCTCATGCCTGGCACCTCCTTTTCCAATTCATCTGAACAGATCGTGCGGGATACCTGTGCCATTATAGCAACCGTGCCTCCCTTTGGGAATACTCGTTCGTCAACACTGCTCCTTCATGCCGTTGCGAAAAAGGCCGTCAAAACAGTCCGATTGAATAGTGCTTGCCGCCGAGCTTATAATACATTCGCAGGGTGGCTGAGAAGAGACCGATGCGAGTAGCCTTGGGTTGTGACCACAGAGGCCTGAACCTCAAGCGTCTGGCAATAGACGTCATCACCGGGAGAGGAGACGAATGCCAGGATTTCGGCTGCCATGACAGCACCGCGGTGGACTATCCGGACATCGCGCGGAGGGTGGCTGAGGCGGTCGCCGGAGGCGGCTTCAGGTTTGGCATTCTGGTATGCAGCAGCGGCATCGGGATGAGCATGGCAGCCAACAAG
The DNA here is from genome assembly GCA_036787015.1 of Chloroflexota bacterium. Lineage (GTDB taxonomy): Bacteria > Chloroflexota > Dehalococcoidia > UBA2247 > RBG-13-53-26 > JAFGCL01. The sequence goes on along the minus strand of DAIQQD010000007.1, from coordinate 6,838 downwards.
GTGAAGGGCATCAGGGCTGCCGTCTGCCAGGATGTCTACACGGCTTCGCGTACCCGACTGCACAATGATGCCAACGTTCTCTGCCTTGGCGAAGATATCGTGGGACCGGGGCTGGCCAGGGAGATACTGGCCACCTTTCTGGACACCGAGTTCGAAGGCGGAAGGCACGTTGCACGTTTGGAGAAGATCAAGTCTCTGGAGGACAGGTAAGGGCGAGTCAGTACGAGCCTGTTGCTGCTCCGAGCCTGGGAGTGACCTGAAGTGAGTATCCTGGATTCCATCAATCAGCCGGCGGATCTCAGAAGCCTGTCCCCGGAGCAGCTGCAGAAGCTGGCCGCGGAACTGAGGAGCGAGCTCGTCGGAAGGATCTCCGCCAACGGGGGGCACCTTGCTTCCAGCCTGGGAGCTGTCGAGCTATCCATCGCCTTGCACAGAGTGTTTGACAGCCCTACGGACAAGATACTGTGGGACGTCGGACACCAAAGCTATGCCCACAAGCTGCTGACGGGACGCAGGGAGCGATTCGCGACCATACGGCAGCAAGGCGGTCTGTCGGGCTTCACGGACCCCACTGAAAGCGTTCATGACGCCTTCGTCGGAGGCCATGCCAGCAATTCCGTCTCGGCCGCGCTCGGCATGGCGCTGGCGCGTGATCTCGCCGGGGACAAGTATCACGTCATAGCTGTCATCGGGGATGCTGCTCTCACGGGGGGGATGGCGGTGGAGGCCATGAACCATTTGGGGCAAGCCGGCGCGAGAATGATCGTTGTGCTCAATGACAACGGCATGGCCATCTCTCCCAGCGTGGGAGCATTCTCGAGATTCCTAAACCGCATGCGCCTTGACCCAAGATACGAAGCTGCGAAGAGGAGGGCCAGGGCGACGTTCACCCACCTGCCATTTGGTGAGCCAGCGTGGGCCGCGGGCAAACGGCTCAAGGGCCGGGTGAAACGGGCACTGGTCCCCGGAGCCCTGTGGGAAGAGTTCGGCTTCACCTATGTCGGGCCAGTGGACGGCCATGACATAAGGAGCCTTGAGTCAGCGCTGACCAGGGCGCGGGACTACGAGATTAGGCCCACATTCGTTCATGTGATCACGAAGAAGGGCAAGGGTTACCCTCCGGCCGAGGAGGACGCCGTCACCTTCCACGGGATCGCACCCAGCGCAGCCATATCTGCGGCCGGCCCATCGTACAGCCAGGTCTTCGGCCAAACCGTGCTCCGGCTGATGCGCGAGAATCCCAGGGTGGTAGCCATCACCGCAGCCATGCTTGATGGAACCGGGCTGGCCCCGGCCGGACGCGAGTTCCCCCAGAGGGTCTTTGATGTCGGCATTTGTGAACAACACGCGGTCACTCTGGCCGGCGGTTTGGCCGCCAGAGGATTCATTCCCATCGTGGCCATATACTCGACCTTTTTGCAGCGAGCCTACGACCAGATAGTCCACGACGTCTGCATCCAGAACCTGCCCGTGGTCTTCGCCATCGACCGCGCCGGAATCGTGGGCGACGACGGCAAGACGCATCAGGGGACCCTCGACATCTCTTACCTCGGCAGCATTCCCGGTTTGACCGTGGTGACACCGAAGGACGAGAACGAGCTGCAGCACCTGATATTCACTGGAACAAGAGCCAACCGTCCCATGGCCATACGCTACCCCAGAGGGTCAGGGCCGGGAGCCACACTGGATCCGGATCTGCGCGATATCGCCATTGGCAAGGGAGAAGTCTTGAGGAGCGGCAGTGACGTAGCCGTGCTTGCCCTAGGAACTGCGGTCTACCCGTCTCTGGAAGCAGCGCAGATCCTGTCCGATAAGGGAGTGGATTGCGCGGTGATCAACGCCCGCTTCGCCAAGCCCTTGGACGCGGACCTCATCGTGGATACCGCCAGCAAGGTCAAGAGGATGCTGACGGTGGAGGAGAACACGCTGGCCGGCGGCTTCGGCAGCGCCGTGCTGCAGCTGCTCCAGGCCCGTGGCCTGTGGGATGTTCAGGTAAGGTGCCTGGGTATCCCGGACGAGTTTGTGGAGCATGCTTCCCAGCAGTCTCTCCGCGCCAAGTATGCCCTCGATGCCTCAGGAATAGCCACTCAGATTGCGGATTCTTTCCCGGAACTGCGCCAGCCTCTTCTTCACAACAGAAGGAGAGGTACATAGCCAGCCTGTCCGGTTAATAGGGCGACCGGGGACTTGCGGGGATGGAGTTGTCTGACATCGGCCCTTGGGCCTGTATGGGCTACGAGTCCGGTTAGTCTCGAGTTTCGACAGATGAACCAGCCAAGCTCTTTCCGCAGATATCTGGGTGACCTGGAAACTGAGCTGAGATCAGTCCTGGGGGACAGTACTTCTCCGCTATATACCATGATGCGGTATCACCTGGGATGGGTGGATGCGGAAGGGGAGCCTCAGCCCAGCCCTGGCAAGATGTCCCGTCCCACCCTCTGCCTGCTGGCTTGCGAAGCCACCGGGGGCAACTGGCACTCGGCCCTGCCTGCAGCCGCGGCAGTCGAGCTCATCCACAACTTCTCTCTCATCCATGACGATATCCAGGATGGGAGTTGGGAGCGGCGGCACCGGCCAACCGTGTGGAAGTTATGGGGCGAAGCACAGGCCATCAATGCCGGTGATGCCATGTATGTGCTGGCGCAACTGGCCCTTTTCAGACTGGACCAGAACGGCACTCCGTTGCCAAAGGTCATCCTCCTCTCTACGCGTCTGAACCAGGCCAGCCTGCAGTTATGTGAAGGCCAGTACCTGGACATCGAATTCGAGAGGCATCTGGACATAACTGTCGACCAGTACCTGGACATGATCGACAAGAAGACCGCCGCCCTGTTTGCAGCGTCACTGTATTTTGGCGCGCTGCTGGGGACAGACCGCCAGAATCAGGTAAGGCTGCTTTCCTCCTTCGGCCGGAATCTGGGCATGGCCTACCAGGTGCAGAACGACTTGCAGGGCATTTGGGGAGAAGAGGAGAACGGCAAAGCAGCGCCGTGCACTGACATAAGAAGCAAGAAGAAGACGCTCCCGATAGTGTACGCACTGCATGCGGCCTCCGGAGAGGACCGAGAAGCGCTCCTCAACATCTACGGCAGGCAGAAAGTGACAGCAGCCAATGTAGCGCAGGTCGTCCGCATTCTGGACCGGATCAATGCCAGGGCTTTCGCGGAGCGGATGAGAGATGACTTCTACCGCAAGGGCCTGAAGGACCTGGACAAGGCTCTGCCCCATTCCCCGGCCAATATCCAACTAGGGGAGATCGCAGCCTATCTCATGGGAAAGGGAATCGATTCATAACATGAAGACTTTCAACAAGCGGGGCGACAAAGGCGAGACAAGCCTGCTCCTCGGCCCGCGCGTACCGAAATCCGATCCGCACTGCGAAGCCTATGGCACCATCGACGAGGCAGTGGCGGCAATTGGCCTCGCCAGGGCGCTGTGCAGAAAACAGGAGATCCAGGACATGCTGCTCGCCGTGCAGAAGGACCTCTTCGTGCTGTCCGGTGAACTGGCCGCACCGCCGGAGGCCCATGAGAGACTAACCCGGAAGTATCCCGTCATCACCGACGGCGACGTGCAGCGGCTGGAAGACCTCATCAACGATCTGGAGCAGAGAGTCAAAATGCCGGAGAGATTCGTGATACCCGGCGATAGCCCGGCCTCGGCCGTGATACACTTGGCCAGGGCGATTGTCAGGAGAGCGGAGAGACGGGTGGTGAGTCTGCAACAGGACGGCCAGGTGCCGAACCAGGAGGTCCTGAGATACCTGAACCGCTTGGCAGACCTTCTGTTCACGCTTAGCCTGTACGAAGAAACGGGTCCGGCGAAATGAACTCTTCCCAGACTACCGCGCCAGACAAGTCCGGTGTCGGTGAGACCGTCAGGCGCCCATGATGCAAGTGATTCCCTCGATCGACCTCAAGGGCGGGCGATGCGTTCGACTCTACCAGGGCGACTATGCCAAGGAGACGGTTTTCTCAGAGGATCCTCTGGGGACCGCGCAGCGCTGGGAATCTCAGGGAGCTTCCAGGCTTCACGTGGTTGATCTCGATGGCGCCGCCGGCGGAGAGCCGCGCCACCTGTCAATGATTGCCCAGATAGCGGCCACCCTGCGCATCCCCGTGCAGGTCGGCGGCGGCATACGCCGGATGGAAACAATAGAGCAGTACGTGAAAGCGGGGGTCAAGAGAGTGGTCCTGGGTACGGCGGCAGTGGAGAACCCGGGGTTGGTGAAAGAGGCATGCCAGGTCTTTGGTGAGGCCATTGTGCTCGGTGTCGACGCCCGGGATGGTTTTGTGGCAGTTCGCGGTTGGAAGGACAAGACTACGGTTCTGGCCGCCGACATGATTGGGCAAATGGAAGCCCTCGGCGCCAGACGCTTCATCTACACCGACGTTGCGAGGGATGGAACCCTCACCGAGCCCAACTTCCAGGCAATCTCCGAACTAGTGACCAGGGCCAGGTCACCGATCATCGCCTCCGGCGGGGTAACGTCCGTCGATCACCTGGTAAGATTGAGCCAACTTGGCGTCGAAGGTGCCATCATCGGCCGGGCGCTCTATACTGGAGACATCGTCTTGGACAGAGCCTTGGCCGCTTTGAAAGAAAGGGCTGTTGATTCATGAATTCGGGCAATCAAGGACGGTGGATGATGTTGAAGTTCGATCAGAAGGGACTCATCCCGGCCATAATTCAAGATGTCGACACCGGCGAAGTGCTCATGCTCGGGTACATGAATGAGGAATCACTGCGCCGGACGTTGGAAACACGCCAGGTGTGGTTCTACAGCCGGAGCCGGCAGGAACTCTGGCACAAGGGCGCCACCTCCGGCAACTTCCTCAATCTGGGTGCGATCTGGAAGGACTGCGATGCGGACACTCTTCTGGTCAAGGTGAAGCCGGTCGGACCTGTCTGTCACACCGGTGAGAGAACCTGCTTCTTCGCGGAGTTGGAGGGCCAGCGCGCTCCCTAGGCTTTCTGGTCGGCCTCTATGGCCCCTTTCAAGGCTGTGATGGCCACTTCGAGTTGACCGTTGTTCGGTTGCCTGGTGGTCATCTTCTGCAATGCCAACCCCGGCAGGAACAGAACGCGGACGATGCGGTTTTCGGCATACCTGGCGCTGAAGCGTGTGAATTCGTAGCCGACGGCGGCTATGACCGGGATCAACACAATGCGGGACACGATGCGCACCCATATGTTCGAACTGGGCACAAGCGAGAAGACGATTATGGCAATGATCATCACGGCGAAAAGGAAGCTGGTGCCGCATCGGACGTGGGCAGTCGAGAACCTGGCCACCGGTTCCGGCTCCAGAGGGACGTGGTGTTCGAAGGCGTTGATGGTCTTGTGCTCGGCGCCATGGTAGGCAAACACGGTCCTGATGTCAGGAATGAGGTTCACCAACGCCAGATACACCAGAAAGATGACGACACGTATGATGCCTTCGACCAGATTGCTGAGCACGCTCGAGTTGATGTGCGGGTCTACCAGACTATCGGTGACCAGAAGGGGAATCACGAAGAAGACGGCGGCAGCGAAGGCAAAGGAGGCCGCCAGCGTCCCCCAAAGGAGCGGGCCTGAGATCTTCTGGTCTTCCTCTCCCAGCGATATGTTAGCTGACTCGAACAGCGCGCCTATGCCCAGCACCAGGCTTTCGACCAGAACGACAAAACCCCGCAGGAACGGTATCCGTCTGATCCCGGTCTGCGAATTGGAGATAGGCTTGGTGGAGACGTGCACCTGGCCACTGGGGCTCCGCACGGCCACGGCCATGCTGCGCTGGCCCCGCATCATGACGCCTTCTATGACGGCCTGACCGCCGTAGTGAAATTCCTTCGCCAAGTTGCCTCTATTAGAAACCAGAAGAGCGGAGTCTCATCCTCCGCTCTCTGCGAGTGTCAGTTCCCTGATGCTTCCACGCGCACCAGCCGGATGGCCTATGCTTCCTTCTTCTCAGGCTCTTTGCGCTTGTAACGCCTCTTGAAGCGCTCCACCCTCCCCGCCGTGTCGACGATACGGTATTCGCCGGTGAAGAGGGGATGGCACTTACTGCAGATTTCCGTTTTGATCAATTTCTTGGTAGCGCCGGTGATGAAGCTGTTGCCGCAGGCGCATGTCACCTTCGCGTCCGGATAGTAGGTGGGATGTATCTTTTCCTTCATTTCTCAGTTTCCGCCGGATAGACGCTGACTTTCCTTCTACCCTTGGCGGCCCATTCGAACTTGACTACTCCTTCAGCGAGAGCGAAGAGCGTATGATCCTTGCCCACTCCCATGTTCTCGCCGGGCAGCAGACGCGTGCCTCTTTGACGCACCACGATGTTGCCGCCTTTCACTGCCTGGCCACTGTATTTCTTCACGCCCAATCGCTTGGGCTGGCTGTCCCGGTTGCCCCTGGTACCACCCGAGGCCTTCTTATGTGCCACTGTGACCCACCTCCATCTTGTGCCCCCGCCCAGGGTGTATCTCTTTGATGGCCAGCTTGGTGTGGAACTGCCGATGCCCCTTCTTGCGCCGAATCCTCACCTTGGGCTTGAAATGGAAGACGATGACCTTGTCATCACGCACTTCGCCCACAGCCTCGGCCAGGACCTTGGCGCCCTTAACATGGGGTTTTCCCACCACGACCTTGTCCTCGCTGGCGATGAGAAGAACCCGGTCCAGCTCGACTTTGCCTCCCGGCTCAACAGCCAGGCGCTCTACTTCGATGACCTGCCCCGGGGAAACCCTGTACTGCTTCCCTCCGGTCTCAACTACTGCGTAAATCGTCTTCCTCCAGTTGGAGATGCAGACTAAATGTTACTGTTCACACGTTCGCTCTGTCAAGTTGAGCGGTGTTGGGG